>CAMBTK010000030.1 GCA_945870785.1 Sulfurimonas crateris | reverse complement strand
GCTGTATTTATCTCTTATGAGGTTGTAACTGGTTTATCTATTTTAGCACCTATTATGATGGTTGGTTCTTTATCGTTAATCGATTTTAATGAGTATCAATCAGCTGGAATAACAAGCTGGATAGTGTGGACTCAACCTGTTGCGTTTGTCCTTTTTTGGATAGCAGCTTTTGCTGAGACAGGTAGAACACCATTCCACTTAATAGCAAATGACCATGAGATTATTGATGGATTTGGAACAGAGTATTCTGGTATGAGATGGGGACTTTTCTTCATCGGTGAGTATGCAAACATGTTCTTTATCTCTTTTGTAATTGCTATTCTTTTCTTAGGTGGATATGGTGATGGAAGCTTTTTGGGAGCACTTGGATTACTTGGAAAAGTTGCATTTTTCTTCTTCTTCTTCTTGTGGACAAGAGCGGCTTGGCCAGATGTAAGACCAGATCAATTGATGTGGTTATGCTGGAAAGTTTTAATGCCAATAGCAGTACTAAACATACTTATCACTGCTATTGTAATGATGTAAGGGGTAGAGATGCATAATGAACATATTGAACAACATTTTACGGATAGAAATGTAACTGAACTAAGTAGCGATTACTATATGGTAGACATTGCTCCTTATCCAACTGATGGATGGGGGAAATTTACAAGAACACTAAAGCGAGCGATTAGAGGCGAACTATTTGTTGGTCTTTGGGTAGTGCTTCGTGAGATGATAAGATTTGATATTCACACGATTCAGTATCCTCTTGAAAAGATGCCAATAGGTCCAAGATACAGAGCTGTTCATGAGATGAAAAGACTTTGGGAATCAGATACAGAGAGATGTATCGGATGTGGACTTTGTGAGAAGATTTGTATAAGTAACTGTATTAGAATTGATACAAAATTAGATGAAAATTCTCGTAAAGAGGTAACTGAATACAGTATCAATCTAGGTCGTTGTATTTTTTGTGGATATTGCGCTGAAGTTTGTCCTGAACTTGCAATTACCCATGGTGGAGAGTATGAGAATGCAAGTGATCAAAGAGAGCACTTTATAATGTACCAAGATATGCTTACTCCTCTTGATAAGATGAGAGCAGGAACTCAAATAGAGTTTGAAGGTTTTGGTGCAATTACACCACATGAAGATGAGCGTGTTAAAAAAACACCTCTAGCTTATTAAGGAGTTTAGTTATGTTTGAAGCAATAGCATTTTACCTTTTCGCTTTTTTAACAATTGCAATGTTCTATGTTGCGGTAACAACGTCACAAGCGTTATATGCCCTCTCAGCACTTGCAGCAGGAATGATTTTTATATCAGCGTTTTTCTTTATCTTAGGTGCTGACTTTTTGGGTGCAGTCCAAATAGTTGTCTACTCTGGAGCTGTTATGGCTCTGTATGCTTTTGGTATGATGTTCTTTGACACAACAAGAGAAGTAAAAGAGAAGCAAGGAAATAAAGCGATAGTTATCGGACTTAGCTCTTTAGCAGCACTTATGGTGGTTGTTATTGTTGCTGCTCCAATCGTTGGCAATAATATTGAAGCAATCTATCCAATGACTGAAGGTGTTGGAAATACTCAAGAGGTTGGTATGATTCTTTTTACAAAGTATCTAGTGCCTTTTGAAGTAGCCGCTGTTATGCTTTTAGTAGCGATGATTGCTGGAATCGTTCTTGCAGGGAAGAAGATGGATTTATCTTTAACTCTTATGAACGATACAGACTTAATGACAATGAAAGAAGAAGATAAAAAGGTTCACCCATGATGGAAATAGGATTAAATCACTATCTTGTACTATCAACTATACTTTTTGCAATAGGTTTAGTTGGTGTTATGAGAAGAAAAAATCTACTAATGCTCTTTTTTGCAACGGAGATATTACTGAATTCAGTAAATATATCTTTTGCTGCAATCTCTCACTATTATGGTGATTTGACTGGCCAAATGTTCGCATTCTTTGTGATAGCAATTGCTGCATCAGAGGTTGCTGTAGGGCTTGGGCTTTTAATTGTTTGGCATAAAAAACATAACAATATTGACCTAGATAATATGTCAAGTATGAGAGGATAACAGTATGGAACTATTTTTATATACAGCACTTTTCTCACCACTTGTTGGCTCTTTATTTGCAGCTCTTTTTGGAGCTTCACCAAAGACAAAAATAGCAGGAATAGTACCGAGTGCACTTCTTGGAGTATCTCTAATTAGCAGTACTATTTTACTTATACTTGTATTTACAACAGGGCATACTCTTCATGTTGAGATGATGACTTGGATGGCAACTGGAGATTTATATATCCCTTTTGGTTTTGTAGTTGATCAGGTAAGCGTGGTAATGATGATGGTTGTAACTCTTGTTTCTACTGTTGTTCACGTTTACGCTGTTGGCTATATGGACCATGATAAAGGCTTTAATAGATTCTTCTCATATCTTTCAGCTTTCGTTTTCTCTATGATGATACTTGTTATGAGTGATAACTTCGCAGGTCTTTTTATAGGTTGGGAAGGTGTAGGGCTATGTTCATGGCTGCTAATTGGTTTTTGGTACCACAAAGAGAGTGCATCTTGGGCGGCTAATGAAGCGTTTATTATGAATCGTATCGCTGACCTTGGAATGTTAATCGGTATCTTCTTGGTTTATTGGAATACAGGAACGCTACAATATGATGGTGCTTTTGCAGCAATGCCATCACTTGATACTGCTACTCTTACATGGATAGGAATCTTCTTATTTATTGGAGCTATGGGTAAATCTGCACAGTTCCCTCTTCATACTTGGCTAGCAGATGCGATGGAGGGACCAACCCCAGTATCAGCGCTAATTCACGCAGCAACGATGGTAACAGCTGGTGTATATCTAGTTGTTCGTTCAAGCCCACTATATGAGCTAATCCCTAACGTTGGGCTTTTCATTGCAAGTCTTGGAGCATTTGTTGCTCTTTTTGCTGCATCAATGGCACTTGTAAACCGTGATATGAAAAGAGTTATTGCATACTCTACACTCTCACAACTAGGTTATATGTTTGCAGCTGCTGGACTTGGAGCTTACTGGGTTGCACTGTTCCATCTTATGGCTCACGCATTCTTCAAAGCACTTCTATTCTTGGGTGCTGGAAATGTTATGCACGCTATGCACGATGAGTTAGATCCATTTAAAATGGGAGGTCTCGGCAAGGTAATGAAGGGCACATTTGTTATGATGACTGTCGCTTCAGTGGCACTTGCTGGAATCTTTCCTCTTGCTGGATTCTTCTCAAAAGATTTGATTTTAGAAGTAGCTTTTGTTAATCATCACTATGTAATCTACGCAGTTCTTCTATTTACTGCAGCACTTACAGCATTTTACTCATTTAGACTTGTTGCACTTATATTTCATGGTGAGGAGAGATACAAACTATTTGGTATCCATCCACATGAAGCGTATAAGTTTATGCTTGTTGCTATGAGTCCGCTTCTTCTTTTAGCAGTTATTGCTGGAGCATTTAAAGCTGGTTATTTTGATATGGTCACGCAGCTTCTTCCAGATACTGAGTACCATGTTCACTCTGCTGCAACTTACTGGATTATGACAATAGGAACTCAACTTCTTGTTGGATTTGCAATTTTTTATGCATATAAAAAATACACACGCAGAGATATTAAAGTGCCAGACGGAACTTCAAAAATGGAGAACAGTTTTGCATATAAGCTACTTATAAATCAATACTACATTCCATATTTTTATGAAGAGTATATCGTCAAGGCATACAGAGAGCTATCAGAAATTTTCTGGACAAAAATAGATCAAAAAATTGTAGATGGAACTGTTGATGGTATAGCAAATATACTCTATAAAACAGGAAATACAACAAGAGTTATGCAGAGTGGCAATCTATCTACCATGTTAAAATGGATGGTAGCTGGAACCGTTGCTTTACTATCACTAGCTGTAGTTTTTGGACTAGCAGCTAGATATTCTGGAGAAATCAAGTCAATTCTCTCAGGTTTAGGAGTTTAACATATGCTAGATCATATATTATCGATTTTAATTTTCTTCCCAGCATTAGCAGCTATTCTTGGCTTTGTGGTTAACAAAAACAGTATACGCTCTTATGGTGTGGCTGTTGCTACAGTTGAGTTTTTACTTGCACTTTGGTTATGGTTTGCATTTGATTCTAATGTATCTGGAATGCAGTTTATGGAGCAAATCGCATTAGTTCCTGCTTTTGGTATCAACTATATAGTTGGTGTTGATGGAATTTCTCTATTTATTATCATACTAGCTGCATTTTTTACCATGATTGGTATTGCTTCACTTGGCGAGATGAAAGATATAAAAAACCTAATCATTACTCTTCTGTTTTTACAGATGACAATGGTTGGTGTGTTTGTTGCACTTGATGCTATTGTGTTTTATCTCTTTTGGGAGCTATCACTTGTTCCGATGCTTTATATCATCGGTGCGTGGGGTGGGCCACTTAGAATATATGCTTCAGTTAAATTTTTCTTATACACATTTACGGGTTCACTTGTAATGCTTGTTGGTATGCTGTTTATGGCATATTTCTATCATCAAGCAACTGGAGATTGGAGTTTTGCGCTTCTTGATTGGTATCGTCTGATACTTCCAGAATCATTCCAAAATTGGCTATTTGTTGCCTTTTTCTTTGGTTTTGCTATCAAAGTTCCAATGTTTCCGTTTCATACATGGCTTCCATACGCTCACGGTCAAGCGCCAACTATCGGTTCGGTAATACTTGCGGCAATCCTTTTAAAAATGGGTACTTACGCATTTATCCGTTTCTCTCTGCCGCTTTTCCCAGATGCGTCTGTTTACTTTATGTATCCAATAGCAGTTTTAGCGATTATAATGATTATATACACTGCTATGGTTGCATACGCACAAAAAGATATTAAGCAAGTCGTTGCTTACTCATCTGTATCGCATATGGGTGTAATTATTCTTGGTACGTTTGCTCTTAACGTTGAGGGTATTACAGGATCAATCTTTTTAATGATAGCTCACGGAGTTGTTTCAGGTGCGCTCTTCTTCCTTGTAGGTGTTATTTATGATAGAAGACATACAAAACTTATGAGTGAGTTTGGCGGTCTAGCTTCAGTTATGCCTCGTTATGCAACTATCTTTGGAATAATGCTAATGGCTTCTGTTGGTCTACCTCTTACAATCAACTTTGTTGGAGAATTTTTAAGCCTACTTGGCTTTTATAAGCAGTCACATATACTGACTCTTTTAGCTGGAACAGCTATCATAGTTGGTGCTATTTATATGCTTAGTGCTTATAAAAAGATGTTCTTTGGAGTGGTTACAAAAGATGAAAATAGAAATCTTCCAGATGTAAACAAAAAAGAGCTTTTTGCACTTATTCCATTAACGGTTATTACTATCTGGCTTGGGGTATATCCAAAACCGCTATTAGAGCCTATCAATAAAAGTGTTGAAGGAATCGTTACTTTGATGCATGAGAAATCTATAAGTGAAGAAGCAAAATTAAGAATACCAAATATCAATAAAGATATGGGTCTTATAACTAAATCATCAGGGGAGGCACACTAATGTTATCACCGATAAATGTATCGATTGAGTCGTTAAATCTAATGACTCTTGCACCAATGCTAATTCCAATTATTGGCGCACTCTTAATTATTGTTATAGATCTGTTTAAAAGTGAACAAGATAAGACTCTGTACGTAATGTTAAGTCTTCTGATTTTAGGAGTTGACTTTGTTGCACTTGTAGATTCTGCAGGGCTATTTTTAGATAATGGAACAATTACTGGCGTATTTGACATGATGTTAATTGATGGCTTGGCAATATTATCTCAGTTTATTATTGTCGGTGCTTCGATGCTCTTTATACCATTGGCACTTACACACAAGAGATTCCATGAGTTCTCATATCCTGAATTTTTTGCACTCTTTTTGTTTATGATTGCAGGTTTCCAATTTATGGTTGCAACTGATAATCTTATACTTATATTTGTTGGCTTAGAGACAGCATCTTTAGCGCTTTATACTCTAATCGCAATGCACAATCGTGACAAGTCATTTGAAGCAGCTGTAAAGTACTTTACAATGGGCGCACTAGCTGCTGGATTTTTCAGCTTCGGTTCGATGGTATTTTACGCACTTACAGGTTCAGTTGAAATCAATCAGATAGCAGCAGTTCTAGAGGCTAATAACTATGCAGATATAGGTTTTGTTCTTGTTGGTGTTGTATTTTTACTTGCATCATTTGGCTTTAAACTCTCTATGGTTCCTTTTCACACATGGACACCAGATGTTTATGAGGGCAGTTCAGCTGCACTAGCTGGTTATATGTCAATTGTTCCAAAAATAGCGGCATTCATAGTAGCTATGAGACTTTTTGAATTTTTAATTCATAGTGGAGTTGTTTGGCTTGAGGTAATTTTATATATGGGTGTTGTAATGACAATGACCATGGCAAATATTTGGGCACTTGTTCAAACAGATGTTAAGAGAATGTTAGCGTATAGCTCAATATCTCATGCTGGTTTTGTAATGGCTGCGATACTTATCGGAACTACACAGTCAAATAGTGCACTTTTCTTGTACTGGATACTATTTAGCTTTACAAACTTAGGATCGTTTTCTATGCTTTGGATAAGCAGACAGAAAAATCTTCCTGCGCATCAACAATCAGATCATAGTTATGATAAATTTGCTGGTATGGTTAAGACATCACCAGTTGCAGCGTCTATTATGGCTCTGTTTATGTTGAGTCTTGCTGGTCTTCCTCCATTTGCTCTATTTTGGGGTAAGTTATATATGCTTAGCGCCGCTGTAAGTAGCGGATATACTGTATTAGCCCTAATTATGGCACTTAACTCTGCTATCGCAGGATATTACTACCTAAAACTTATTGTTTATATGTTTATGAAAGATCCAGTAGTAGAAAATAATGGACACGTATATAGTGCAAATGCAACACTTCCGCTTAAAACAATTATCGGTTTTGCTGCAATAGGAACTATTTTTGCTTTTATAGCGGTAAATCAGCTCTTAGAGTTTGTTACGCTCTTTGTATATAATAGCGGATACTAATAGAAAATATTTTTATATAAAGGAGGAGGGAGCATTTGTTTAAAATAACACTCCTTCTTCTTCTCTCTTTTCAAATTTTTGCTCTTGAGATATCTCTTAGCGGGGCAAAAGAAAATCATGAAGCTTACTCAACACTTCATCTAAATCATAATGATAAATTTTTATGTCAAGAGTTCAAAGATGATTATGAAAACGTAACAAAAATTGTATGCGCTTTTTCTAAACTGCCATCTCAAAAATTACAAAAACTTCAAAACAATTTTTTTGAAATTGAGAGTGAAGTGAAAAAAGGGACCTTTTTCTTAATAATAAAACCATATGAAAAAATGAAACTTTATCCAATAGTATTTAATCTCACAAAAGAGGAGACTCTCTTTGGCGCAGATGTAGAGCTATCTGAGCATTGGATGATAGTTGGTTATAAAAATGAAATTCCATTTATAAAAAAAGATCCAACTAATAATCTTGCTATCAATTTTCCATTTACATCACAACAAAATAAATTTCCATATGTAGGAAGCCTAGATATTAAAGGTAACCCAGTACATATTAAAAGAGTTGGTGATGCAACAGAGTATATAAAAATAAAAAAATTATATGATGAAAAAAATTATGAGTTTGCATTAGAGCTATGTGATGATATTATAAAAGAGTATCCAAACTCGCTATTTAGGGCAGAGTTACTTTTTTATAAGATTAGAATAGATTCTAAATTAAATGAAAATGAGAAGCTTATTGAAGTTGCAAAAGAGTACCTAAGAGACTACTCATCTGATGAGAATGTTGCTGAAGTTATCTCATTGATTGCAAAGGCTTATAATAAAATTGGCTTGAATAGTGATGCTGATTATTTTTATGACAGACTATTTAGCGAACATTATGATTCTGTTTATGCTAAATGGGGATATATCTATATGGCAGAACTGCTAGAGGAGTCAGGAAGCACCCAAAAAGCCCAGACACTATATGAAAAAGCACTAAAAGAGACTGACAATATTGATGTTGCTGTTGAAGCAGCATTTAGATTGAGCAGAGTATTAATCTCAAATACAAAGATAAGTGAAGCAGCAAAACATATAGAAAAAATAGCCCTCGTAAGTCCTAAATACTTTATTGAAAAAAAGGTAGATTCAACAGATATGATGTATGAATTTGCAGATAACAGTGACTTTATATCAGCCGCTACAATAGCAAAAGCACTCTATGAAAATATGGAAACTGCTGAAGATGGATACGAAGAACTAATGAAAAACAGAGGCATTTGGCTCTCTCAATCATCTAAGAAAAAAGAGGCTCTTATTGCACTCAATATATATGTTGATAAATTTCCAGATGGTATATTTTTATCAGATGTACAATTTGCAAAAGACTCACTATTTTTTGATATAAATGATGATAATACAACTACCAAATTTGAGACATATGATAAGTTGATAAATGAGTACGCAGGAGATAGAATTGGCGATAAAGCTCTTTATGAGAAAGTAAAACTTTTGATAGAGCAAAAAATGTTTAAAGAGGCTCTCTCGCTTGAAGAAGATATGACAAAACTAGATAAAGTAGAGTACGGAGATGTACCTGAACTTATCACTGATGCAGCAATAGGCGTAATGGAGTTGTCACTAAAAGAAAAAGAGTGTAACAAAGTTCTTCTTATCTCATCAAAATACAGTATTGAGCTATCAAGTGAGTGGGATGATGGAATTTATGATTGTGCTATGAAGGGCGGGGATTTTGAACTTGCTAAAAAGATGGCAGATAGAAATATAAAGTCTAAAGATTTAGAACTTAGAAAAAAATGGTTATACAGATATATCAAGATAGATTTTGCAACAGGAAATTATAGCAATGTGATAGAAGCCTCAAAAGAGCTTGTTACGCTTATACAAGGTGATAAAGAATCCCCTTATATGGATGTATATAGAAATCTATTTGATACATATCAGAGAGTAGAAAATAGAGAAAAAATCATAGAGTCAATTCTGAAAATTATTAACATTTATGGCGAGGATTATGTAGACATAGATAGATATGTAGCAGTTATGGGAGTTGGAAGTCAGACAAAAGATACAAACTTAGTTATTGAGTATGGTGAAAAAGTTTTAAATATTCAAAAAAAATCAGACTCAAGACCCCAAACACCGTATGTAGAGTTTACGTTATATGAAGCATACATTCAAAAAGAGAACTACAACAAAGCTCTTGAGGTCATAAAACTGCTTGATGATGCAACACTGAGTAAAAATAACAAATCAAGACAAAAATACCTCCTTGGAAGCGTTTTAGAGAGACTCTGGAGAGATGATGAGTCCAAAAAAGCGTATCAAGAAGCGATAGACACAGATCCAACTTCTGCTTGGGCAGGACTTGCAAAGAGTGCTAAAACTATAAATAGCAACTAGAAATTTTATATAGTTGAGTTACAATATTGTATATTTACATATAAGATGAGACGCTAATGTTTAGAATAAGAAAAATACTTGACAACACCTCTTTGGGCAATCGTGAGACAATAGAGCAAGTTCGTGAGATACTGAAAAAACAGTTTCCATCTGCTCGAAAAGAGGAGCTTGTTAAAATCTCATTGCAGTTAAACGATCCTATGAAATACAACTACAGATCTATTCTTTTTGTAGTAGAAAACTCTCTTGGGAGAGTTAAAGCATTTGCGATGCTTCTTCATATGCCTGACATTAAGATTGCTTACCTTGAGCTTATCTCTACGGCACCTGGGAAAACTGGTGGTGGGATTGGGAGTGCTTTGTATGAGTACATCAGAGAAGAGTGTCTGCTACTTGGTGTTAATGGACTCTTTTTTGAGTGCGCTGTAGATGACGCTTCTGTAATAACTGATGAAGCTACGCTCAAGCAAAATATTGCTCGAATGAAATTTTATGAGCGTTACGGCGTATATCCAATCATCAACAATATTTATGCCTCTCCAGTTAATGTTGGTGATCAAGATCTTTACTACTTGATGATGGATACTCTTGGACAAAAGAAGCAGATAGATTTAAAATTGGGACATAAAATAGTTAGAGCTATTTTAGAACGCAAATATGGCGATTTAATTTCAAAATCACAGATAAGCGAAGTCGTGCGCTCATTTAAAGATGAGCACTTTACTTCTCGTGCACCAAAATATATTCGTAAAGCACTATTATCAAAAGCAACACTTCAAGATAGAAAAAAAATAATTTTAGTCGTAAATGAGGGGCATGATATTCATCATGTTCAAGAACAAGGTTATGTTGAAGCTCCAGTTAGAATTCCTATTATACTTGAGGCATTGGAAAAAACAGGACTATTTTTACGAGTCATGCCTAAACATACGAGTGATAAACTTTTAAAACAGGTACATCTTGGTGCTTATGTTGACTATCTTCGCAGAGCATGTGAAATTATTGAGAGCGGAAAATCAATCTACCCTATAGTGTTTCCACTTAGAAATATGGCTAGACCGCCCAAAGATATTGAGTTGCAAGTCGGATATTATGCGCTAGATACCTTTACACCTCTTAATGCAAATGCTTATAAAGCGGCACGTGGAGCAGTTGATTGCGCAGTTACCGCATCAGATGCAATCCTCAATGGTACTCATATAGCTTATGCGCTTGTACGACCTCCAGGGCATCATGCAGAACGCCGTACTTTAGGCGGATTTTGCTATTTTAACTCAGGAGCTGTTGCGGCTCATCATCTAAGCGGTTTTGGAAAAGTGGCAATTTTGGATATTGATTTTCATCATGGAAACGGAACGCAGGATATTTTTTATAATCGCAGTGATGTTTTAACAATCTCTATTCATGGCGACCCTCGTTTCGCATACCCTCATTTTGCAGGTTTTAAAGATGAACGTGGAGAGGGCGATGGAGAAGGATTTAATATAAATTATCCATTAGCCCAAGATATTACACCAGAGCAGTACCGTCGCACTCTTGTTAGTGCACTAAAGCAGATTAGTAAGTTTGCTCCATCTTATCTTGTAGTGTGTTTGGGGCTTGATACTGCAAAATCAGACCCAACTGGAACATGGTCTCACGAAGCTAAAGATTTTAAAGAGATAGGGCGACTTATCGGCGCGTTAAAAATGCAGACTTTAGTTGTTCAAGAGGGCGGATATCGCACTCAAACCCTTGGAGAAAATGCAAGTAGTTTTTTTGAGGGGCTCTGGGGCGGATCTGTAGTTTAAGCTAAAGAGGAGAAGATAATTTCTTCTAGTTTTTCAAGTGGCGCGCTCATTAGGTTGTCAAATTGATTACGGTTAAAAGTTTCTTGTCTTTTAGCCAGTTGAATAGTGTGAGTAGATATATTTTCAATCATTTCATCTTTGCCAACTTTGCCATCAAGATACTCTAAAACTTCTACTATACCGATAGAGTTCATGGAATGCGGAAGCCTTGTGTATCTCCTCTCTAAGTCACACACTTCATCTATAAGCCCTAAAGTAAGCATTTTTGTGGTTCTAGTTTTAATTCTCTGCCTTAAAATATCTCTATCAACATCAATGTTAAAAATAGCTATGTTTTTAATTACTGGTTTTGGAGGATTTACTCTAAACCACTCACTTGGAGCAAGTCCAGAGCCTTCATAGATAATAAGGGCTTTTTCTATTCTGTAGCTGTCATTTGAAGAGATATTTTTCATATACTCACTATCAAGAGCATGGAGAAATTCATAACAGCTTTGTAGATTTTGAAGTTTTATTTTTACATCCAAAAATTGCTCTTTTGTTATCTTTGGTATCTCAGAGAGTCCATCTATCATGGATTTTAGATAAAAAGATGTTCCACCTACAATGATGAGATTTTTCTTCTCTTTTTTGCAGATTTCTAAAACTTCCCAATAGAGATTTATAAATATTTCCACGCTAAAGTAGTCGTTTGGATAAAGAAGATCTATACCAAAATGTTTTACATCAGACAACTCTTCTTTGGAGGGTTTTGCAGAAACTATGTCAATCTCTTTATAAATACTAAGAGAGTCGATTGAGAGTATATAAGCATCTATTTTTTTTGCGACTCTTATCGCCAAATCACTTTTTCCAGATGCGGTTGCGCCAATAATTGCTAGTTGAATCATAAAAAAATTATATCGATATTTAAATCAACTTTGGGTAAAATAAAACAAAAAAAAGCCCAAGGTTGGATTTGAAACGTTATATAGATAAACTTAAAGATTTTAACGAATTGGTGATGTTTGAACACTCTATCTTTTCACTCCCTTTTATTTTTATAGCTATGATAGTTGCCGCAGATGGGTGGTTTGGATTTGGACTCTTAATACTTGGCATATTTGCCGCTCTTAGCGCTAGAAACTTTGCTATGGGGCTTAACAGATTTGCAGATAGAGATATAGACGCATTAAACCCACGAACGGCGTCAAGACCAAATGTTGATGGCAGACTTGATTCTACGAGTATATTTCTCTTTACGGTTGTCAATGGCTTTGTTTTTATTGCAGTTGCCTATCTTATTAATCCTCTGGCTTTTTATCTTAGTTTCCCGATTTTATTTATTTTGGGGAGTTACTCTTACTTTAAGAGATTCTCCTCTTTAGCGCATATTATCTTAGGGCTCTCTCTTGGACTTGCACCAATTGCAGGTGTTGTGGCAGTTAGTGCAGAGATTACAGCGTGGTCTGTTTTGCTTAGTTTTGGAGTTATGTTTTGGGTTGCAGGATTTGACCTTTTGTACTCTTTACAAGATATAGATTTTGATAAAGAAAAAGGGCTACACTCTATTCCTTCAAAGTATGGGGAGGACGCAACTATGCTGCTCTCAGCTCTATTTCACTCACTTGCTATACTTTTTTGGGTTCTTTTTGTTTGGGTTGCAGGGCTTGGCTTCTTTGCATATAATGCAATCGTACTTAGTGCCTTTATGCTTGGATATGAACACTATTTAGTTAGAAAAGATTTTACAAAAATAGATAGAGCATTTTTTACAGTTAATGGTTATCTGGGCATACTCTTTTTTATCTTAATAGTGATGGATAAGGTTTTAGGATGAGTATTCGTTTAGTAAAAGCTCCAATTAGTATGGCTTTTAGTCCTCTCTCTCAAGATAGTGAAGCATATTTAAGAGAGTTTGACAAACTTGGTGAGAGCGATAATGACCCGATAAACCAGTGGCTAAAATTAGCTCGGGGAAAAGGTGACACATCAGATACTGACCCAGTGCTTCTAAATCTTCTTGTTGAACTTCATAGAAAAATTGACTCTTTAGAAAGATTTTTAAAAAATGAAGAACCTCAAATAGTTTCACTAACAAATGAGTCAGAGATAGAATCAATAGGATTTGAACATTTTAAAATGAGAGAAGATGTTTTTGAAGAGGGCGTTGAGTACTATGGAAGAGTGCTTATGCCAATTCATCCAAAACGTGATATAGCAGTTCTTTTTACAGCTATTGATTCCTCGCTCGCAAAAATTACAAAACTGCATGAACGTGACGAGAGAGAGTGGGGAGCTTACTTGATGGCAAGAGAGAGAGTGCTGATTCGTGAAGCAAAAGAGAGTAAAGCGTGAGATTAGAGGCTGTAAATATAGAGTATCTAGTTGTAGCTATGGCTGCTATGATTTTATATCTTCTATATTATGTTTTTACAAAAGATGCTCAGTACAATAAAAACATCCGCTCTGTTGCAACAGTTGCAGAAGAGTTAAATAAAGAGATTTTTTATCTTAAGAAAAAGCTAACTGAAACACAAACAAATATCAAACAAAATAGCAGTAGAATGAACGATGAGGAGATTTATCAAGAGGTTGAGAGAACAGTTTACGATATGGTAAAACCGCTTAGTGTCTCAATAAAAAGACTCGAAGATAGTATTAACATGATAGAAGGACACATGGAGTCAAGGCTATCTTCTCTTGAGAGTGGAGTAAAGCAAATATCTATTCCAGCTTCTATCCATGGCAACGATGATGAAAAAATTATCTCGCTTTATAAGCAGGGAGTCGGACTAGAGACTATATCTAAAGAGTTGCATATATCTAAAGCTGAAGTTGAGTTTGTTCTAAAAATCAACAAGATAAAGTAAAAGTATATGGCAGATAGAAAACTCTTTACAGTTGTAGCACTTCTTATTGGTATAAGTGTGGTTCTTACATATTCACTCTCCGCATACATAACACTTCTCTTTGAGTTAAACCAATTTCATTTTGCACTTAGACAGACTGTTTTTGGATTTTTAAGTATATTTGTTATTTGGTTTATAGCTCAAGGCGATCCGGACAAACACCTTGCTCCTATAGGTTTTTCTCTCTTTGTAGGCTCAACTATTTTGATGGTAGCCATGCCATTTTTGCCAGAATTTTTAGTCTCCGCAGTAGGTGGAGCTAAGAGATGGATAAAGTTTTTTGGTTTTTCTTTAGCCCCAGTTGAGTTTTTTAAAATAGGATTTGTATATTTTTTAGCATGGAGTTTTTCAAGAAAATTGGGACATCATGGTGGTATGGGCGTAAAAGAGGAGTATATAAGATTTGCTCCTTATGGAATTGTTTTTATCGGGGCGATGTTTGTTATAGCTTTTGTTCAAAACGATTTAGGACAAGTTGTTGTGCTTGGGCTTACTCTTTTGTTTATGTTGATGTTTGCGGGGAGTAGTTTCCGCTTCTTCTTAACTCTACTGATTGGTGCAGTTTTGTTTTTTCTATTTTTTATTTTTACAGCAGAACATAGAATACTACGTATAAAATCGTGGTGGGCTTTAGCACAAAACAATATTTTAGAGATTTTTCCAGAAGCAATTGCCTCACAGCTTAGAGTTCCAACTGAAGTAGAGCCATATCAGATAGGGCACTCACTAAATGCTATCCATAATGGTGGCCTTTTTGGTGTTGGCATCTCAAATGGAACTTTTAAACTTGGATTTTTGAGTGAAGTTCATACAGACTTTGTTTTAGCAGGATTGGCTGAAGAGTTTGGATTTTTAGGAGTTCTTGTTGTTGTAGTGTTGTTTATGGCAATGCTTCAGAGAATTTTTAAAATTGCAAACAGAGCAAAAGATTCAAAAAACTATCTCTTTAGTTTGGGAGTAGGACTCTTGCTTGCATTTGCATTTTTGGTAAATGCGTATGGTATAAGTGGGATAACCCCTATTAAAGGTATTTCTGTTCCATTTTTAAGTTATGGAGGCTCTACGATTCTTGCAGCTTCTATCGGAATTGGGATGGTTCTTATGATTTCTAAAAAAACAAAAATGGACTAAAGATAGATGAAACTTTGCATTACTGGTGGCGGAACTGGCGGACATTTGATGATTGCAGAAGCGTTAGCAGAAGCTGCTGTAGCTGATGGACATGAAGCCATATTTATAGGCTCTACAAGCGGACAGGATAGAAAATATTTTGAAGCAAACTCTACATTTAGCCATGTCTATTTTTTACAAACAACGGGTGTGGTTAACCAGAGGGGTCTTGGTAAACTAAAAGCTCTCTGGCTTGTGTTACGTGCTTTTTTTGCTTCAAGAGCAATTCTTAAAAAACATAATATTCAGGCTACTTACAGCGTAGGTGGATTCTCGGCAGCTCCAGCATCTTTTGCCTCACTTAGCAGACTTATCCCACTTTTTATACATGAACAAAATGCTGTTTATGGAAAATTAAACTCTATTTTAAAACCTTTTGCAAAGAGATTTATCTCTGCCTATGATGAAGCATCGCCTATAAAAGGGTATCCTGTAAAAGATGTTTTTTTTAAAAATGCAAGGCTAAGAGATGAGATAAAGTGCGTTATTTTTTTAGGTGGCTCTCAAGGTGCAAAAGCGATTAATGATTTGGCTCTTAGTGTGGCATCTGAACTTCAAAAAAGAGGCATAAAAATAATCCATCAAGCAGGTGAGAGAGACTATGAGAGAGTCAGGAGCGCTTATGAAGAGCTTGGTGTAGAGGCAGAACTTTACGGCTTTACAAAAGAGATGCCATCACTTATGGAAAGGGCAGATTTAGCAGTTAGTCGCTCAGGAGCTAGTACTCTTTGGGAGTTATGCGCAAATGCTCTGCCAGCGTTTTTTATCCCTTTTCCTCACGCAGCCTCAGATCACCAATACTACAACGCAAAATTTATAGTAGATAACAACCTTGGATGGTGTCAAAGAGAGGGTGAAGATTTGATAGCAACTCTGCTCACTATATTAGAACAAAATTTAGCGCTAAAGAGCAAAGCGCTGATGGAGTACTCAAGTAAAGATGTAGCGAAGAAGATGATAACAGATGTAGCGATGAGCTTAAATGCTTAGAGAGGCAGCTACTACTTTAGTTGAGGCTATTTTTGACTGGGGATATCTTGGTATATTTCTTCTTATGACGATAGAGAGCTCATTTATCCCATTTCCCAGCGAAATAGTTCTTATTCCCGCTGGATATCTTGCCTCCAAGGGAGATATGAATATTTTTATGATTATGCTTAGCGCACTAAGCGGTTCAATGAGCGGTGCATTTATAAACTACTATTTAGCGCTCTTTCTTGGTAGAAAAATTTTGAAAAAATATGGAAAATATTTTTTTATAAATGAAAATGCACTACAAAAGATGGATGACTATTTTGCTAAACATGGGCATATATCTACATTTATAGGAAGGTTAGTTCCAGGAATACGTCAGCTCATATCTATCCCAGCAGGTTTAGCTCGTATGAACTTAGTTGTTTTTTCAATTTTTACAGCACTTGGAGCGTCTCTTTGGGCTCTGATTTTGGTAGCACTTGGATATATGATAGGTGAGAATCAGGAACTTCTTGAGAATTACTTGAAGCAGATAACTATAATAACTATTATCATTTTATTTTTACTTGCTTCGTGGTATGCTTATGTACAAAGAAATAAGCGAGATAAAGATGCATAGTCAAATAACATATATGTTTGGAGAGGGTTTTTTAGGAACAAGAGCGCCATTTTTTATGGACTTAGTAACACTTATAGTTGCATTTTTACCTTTTCTTGTAGCTGGTGCAATCTCATTTGCCAGAAATAAGCACTATAAAATTCACTCCTATCTTCAGATTTTTATCTTTGCTTTTTCCGTGATTGTACTTTTTTACTTTGAGTATGGTGTTAGAGTTGTCGGAGGTTTTGACTCCTTTATGAAAGAGAGTCATGTATCTCACGATTATGCTATGTTTGTTTTGATTTTTCATATAGCAATCTCTTTAGTAACTATAATTATCTGGGCTATTGCTATTTTTATGGCAAAAAAGTTGTTACAATTAGGCAAACATAGAATAGTTGGACTTTTTACATTTGCTGGAGTTGTTCTTACCTCTCTGACTGGTATTTGGGTCTATTTTTTGATGTTTGTATACTAGTGGATGTAAAACACCAGAACGAACCTGTTTGTTTTGGTGGGAGGGACTTGCTGTTCCTTCCAACCCCCTAAAGCTATGAAAAACAACTTTTTTGAGAACTATAAGGAGCATAAGATGAAATACACGGCTGCATTTAGGATTTGGCACTGGTTAAACGCTATTGTTGTTTTGGGGTTGGTTGGAACTGTTTTGCTTAGAAAAAGTTTTTTAAGCTACAAAACAAATGCCCAAATTATAATGACAAAACTCTCAGATATCGGAGTAGATATTTTTGAAGAAGATGCTAGGCTCATAGCAAAAGCCATCCGCGCAAATATGTGGGAGTGGCATCTGATTTTAGGGTATGCACTTGCTTTTTTAGTTGTTTACAGAATTGCTCTAATGTTTTTTGATAAAAGCAAAAGAGACTCTTTTTCTTCGTTAGACCTGCATAAGAAGGGCGTAAAGCTCTCTTACTATTTTTTGTATGGAGCACTCTTTCTTATGACACTAAGCGGTTTTGCAATGTACCTTAGAGAAGAGCTTGTTTTGGCAGAGGCAACTCTTAAAAATATAAAAGAGTTTCACGAGATTGTCTATAACTACTTTTTAATATTTATACCGCTTCATATCGCGGGAGTAGTGGTTGCAGACATAAGAGACGAGCACGGAATAATATCAACTATGATAAACGGAAAAACAAAAGATAATTTTTAAAAGGTATTAAATGGTTCAATTAGAGAGTATAGCGCCAGACTTTTGTCTGCCAAATCAAGATGATGTAGAGATATGCTTAAGGGATTTAAGAGGCAAGTGGATAGTTCTTTACTTCTACCCAAAAGATAACACACCAGGGTGTACAACAGAAGCGTGTGACTTTAGTGAAGCCGCACCAGATTTTAGTACTTTAAATGCGGTAATAATAGGTGTTAGTGCAGATAGCACAGCAAGGCATAGAGATTTTATAGATAAAAAAGATTTAAACATCACGCTACTTAGTGATGAGAGTACAGCTATGATGCAAGAGTACGGCGTATGGGCTATGAAGAAAAATTATGGCAAAGAGTATATGGGAATTGTACGCTCAACCATGATTATAAATCCTGATGGCGTTATAAAAGCTATTTGGAAAAATGTTAAAGTAAAAGAGCACGCAAGAATTGTAAAAGAGAAGCTAGAGGGGTTGCAGGGTTAATGTATGCATTCCCAAGTGAAACTTGGGAACTAGAAAACTATGATAAGTATATAATTTTGTGTTGTTTTATCAATTGCAATCATTAGGAGTAAACATAATTTTATAACGTTGAATTCCGGAAAGTGAAATACTAAAAGTTGTCTTATTAATATAAACAGGAGAACTAAAAATGAAATCACTTGGAACTGTTTGTATAACATCTGTTCTCTGAGCACCATAAGAAGTAATAAAGTGATGATTAAAACCGTAAGGATAACCATCAACTACCACACCAAAAATATACCCTTCAACAAAAGAATCTGTATATTTTTGTATTGCATAAGCTTTATAAATTGCAACACAAGACATAAACACTTCATAATTCATAGTACTCGCCTTAACACTACCAAGATATTCAAAGTCTTCATTTAAAACTCTAAAACTATCAGTTATAGGATCAAAATTAGCCCTCATGTAATCAAGTTGATAAGAGCGAGAAGAAGCATAAATAATATCACCATGCTTAAGTGGAAAATCAATACAATTAACAC
>CAMBTK010000029.1 GCA_945870785.1 Sulfurimonas crateris | reverse complement strand
TAAACTCTCTCTCCTAAATATTACTAGGTTCCTCTCACACCTAGTAAAAAATTCTCATATTTTACTTTTATAGACTCTCTTCTCAAGAGTCTATATATTGATTTTCTCTTAGATTATAGTAGTAGATTTGCTTGTAATTGTTTTAAAGGGAGGTCAAACCTTCGCATTTGCGAAGGTTTGTGTAGGAGAGTTTTTTTGTTATTCCATTTCCATTGATTCTTCAATAGACTTAGTAACTTTTTTCTCTAGCTGCATAAGAGATGGGTACGCTTTAGAATCTCTAGGAGCAGATGAAGGACGAACATATAAAACTGTTGTAACACCATCTTTTTCAGTTAGTGTAATACGAACAGGACAGTATGCCATCATGTCAGAATCAGCATTGATAATATCATTACCAAATTTACCGTTACAAACAATCATAGTCTTAACCGCGCTTAATCCAGCTTTGTTGAAATTTTCACCAAATTTCTTATCCAAGCCTTTTTGTCTAAACTCTTCTAAAATATCTAACTGCCAAACAACAACAAGCCCCTCAGCTTTAAACTTAGTAAGTATATTGTTTATAACTTTATCAACAGGAACTTTGTAAGTTACCTTATAAACATTACTCTCTGCTGCCCAAACTGACACACTCAACAAACACGCTAATAGAATTTTTCTCATTATATATCCTTTTGTTTTGCCCTATTTAGGCGCAATATTTAAACTTCTCTCTCAAGAAATTTATTATTATAAGTCTACATATTAAGTATAAATGAGATGTTAATTTTTTGTTAACAAAGTGTTAATGTAAAATGTGGGAATGTGTATTAAAGCTTACCATTTAGAAGTCTAATTAAAGACTCCTTTACATCGCTAAAAGCAAATACTCTTTTACCATTGTATTTTTTTGCAAAAGCTTGGGCATCTTCATAGCTTTTAAATGGAACTAAATCATCACCTGCTGGAGATGTTACAGAACTTCCATAGACATAAAAAGCACCCTTAGCGTTGATCGGTTCTAGGGAGTTATAATCCATAACCAATATCTCTTTAAAGTCATCTTCGCTCTTAACTCCAATATCAAACCAGCGTCCAGGTTGATGATAAAACTCAAACATAGATTTTGGACTGCTGAAAAATATCTTTTTTCCGCTGTTTAGCTCTATTTTAGAGACCCACTGAGGTCCTTTGTGTACTTTGATTTTTCTAACCAAACATTCACTCTCTTTATCGTAATCCATCGAATAAGAGAATGCTAAAGAGCTCATAAGTACTAACGCCAATAGAATTTTTCTCATATACTACCTCCTTAAACTAAATCTTTTCTCTTAAATATCGTATATCCAAACCAAGCAAAGAGTATGCCTAAAAGGAGTGGATAAGCGATAGAAAGCAGTACAAAGCCCTTTTGGCTCATCAAATCGAGAATATAAAATGCAACAGGACCCATAACTGTAAGTTCTGGATCGAAGAGTGAAATAGCAGCTACTCTAAATAGCTCCATTGGATTTATCATCGCTATAAAGATGATAAATCCTTCATTAAATCTCTGTTGCATCATAAGTGAGATAAGTGCTATATCTATAAAAGCAAGTAGAAATATCCAGATAAAAAATGCGATGCCAAGAGCAACTTCAGATGACTTTACAAAAGATGAGATAAAAAATGCTATTCCCAAAAAAGTACTCGACAGTGAAAAGAGAAGCCCAGTATACAAGAAGAAGATGCTCCAAGGTATATCAGCACCCTTCATCGCGCCGTAAAGTATAGCAATTATCATGGCAAAGAGTACAGGGATGTAAACAGTGATAAATCTGCCTATGATTTTGCCCCAGTAGTACTGTTTTAATGAGATAGGAAAAGATAACATATACTCTAGGATATGGTTATCTCTATCTCCAGAAATTGAGCGAACGGTTGTTATCAAAATGAAAATAGGAAGTATAACTATCGTTATTTGAATATACATAAGCAATAGTCTGCTAAGTCCACTAAAGCCCATGACTTGGGACTCTGTAACACCTGCTATAAAAAACAGAGCGATAAGTCCGCCAAAGACAAGTGAATAGACTAAGAACCATTTTGCTCTTATAGACTCTTTTAAATCTAAGTACGCAATTAAATATAAATTTTTCAAAAAAACGCTCCTTTATTGCCCTAATATCTGTTTTCTAATTTTTGGATTTGCCATATGTTCACCTCTGAGCATTTTTAGCTCCACTTCATCTGCTTTGATTGAGTTTGGCATCTCATTTTCATATGCGCCAAATCCATAGTTCATAGGTGTTTTATCGTTGATGATAAAATAAGCCACATTAGCATCTATATATCTATTTGTATCGTTTGAGAAAATTTCTATCTTTTTACCTTCCAAAGATATATTTTTCTCTTTTGCCCATAAAACAAGACATCCAAAATCATCGAAATAGTAGCTCTTTGTGCCATCTTGAAGCTTTGCAGTATGGATATTTGATGAGGGTAGAGGCATGTTGCATTTTGGGCAACTTTTTTTATTTTCTGAGCTTGTTGCATCTGATGAGCTACATGCAGATATAAACATAAGAAAAATAAGAGAAGCGATAAAACTAAAAAATTTCATCTGAAACAACTTTTCCCATGTCCATATATATCTGTCTATTTACTAACTCTTTTACCTCTTCTAGTCTATGAGTAACAAAGAGAAGCGTCTTCTCTTCACTGTTTTTACTAAGAAGTCTGTAAAAATCATCTCTTGCTTTTGGGTCAAGATTTGCTGTTGGCTCATCATAGATTATGATGTTGCTCTCTTTTGCCAAGCTAATAGCTATGAGAAGTTTTTGCTTCATTCCACCGCTTAGTTTAAAAAAAGATTTATTAAGGTTTGCGCTGATGTCAAGTTTCATCTCATTTGCATAGTGCTTGATTAACTCTTTATCAACATCTGCACTTACGCTTATGTAGTGCATAAGCTCTTCTATGCTTAGTTTGATAGGAGGCGGAAGTTGTGGAACAAAACTGATGTTTTTGAGTACTTCTGTACGCTCTTTTATAGGGTTTAGCCCGTTTATAAGTACTTCTCCGCCATCTGGGTGATAGTAGCCTAAAATAGAGCGTATAAGCGTTGTTTTACCAGCTCCGTTTGCGCCCATAAGGGCAACAGAATCACTTTTGTTGAAATTGCAACTTACATCATCAAGCGAGAGATGTGAGCCAAATTTTTTTGTAAGATTCTTTACCTTTATCATCTGCTACACCAAGTTTTTTAGTCTAAAATCAAATTTAAGTGCATCTGCATGACAAACATCCACGCATCTTCCACATAGTGTGCAGTCTGCCCCAGTGATATACTCTCTAGTTATCCCTTTTTCTTCTCTTTGTGCATCGTATTTTGCTTTAGTTATCTCTAAAACTTGATTTTCAAAACAGACATCATGACAAACCATACAGTGGTCACAGTTATCATTCCACTCAATTCTAAGTGCTGAGACTTTTCCTATATATCCATAAGTTGTTCCAATTGGGCAGATGTATGTACACCAAGCTCTACGAGAGTAAAAAACCTCAATAGCAAAAACAACGACAACCCAAACAAGAGCCAAACTCCAACCATAAGCAATCATACGGCTAAGAATTCCAACAACGTTAAAAGTTTCAAAAACCAAATAACCACTCACTAAAGAGAAGAGCAAAAACATAGCCCAAAAGATATGTCTAACTCTATGGTCAAACTTTCTCTCTTTTATGATCTTCTTGCTTACAAGTGTGTTGTGCCACTTCTCGCCAACTTCACTGAGTATTCCATAAGGACAAACCCATGCGCAGTAACTTCTACCACCTACTAAGAGATAGACAAGCACAATAGTTATAGTTCCGATAATCATATTTACAGGTAGTTCATATGTAGCTAAGAAAAGCTGCATAGTTGTAAAAATATCTATAAGATGAAAACCTAAAAATCTTGAACCATTAAGCGTACCCTCTAGGGTCTGTATATCGATATGAAAAGATAGAAAAAAGAGAAGATGCACAGATATAACTAGAAGCCATCTTTTCATTCTATAACTAAAAATCTTTTTCCCATCTTTTGTTCTATCAAAAAAAGTTGACCAAAAAGAGGAGTGTTTTATAGTCTCTCTATTGTTATATTTATCCATGATAATCCACCTTTTTTAGTGTTGTACTTGAGAAGAGAATGCACCTATCTCATCAGCATAACTTCTAAGCTCTTCTTCAGTTGTATTAATAAGAAGTCCCTTCATGATAATGTTTTCTTTTCTTCCTGCTTTAAAATCAACCAAATCTTTATATAGTTTATCAGCATTTTGTCCATATAGTTTTGGACCCATAAGTGCTCTTCCGTCTTGTTCTCCAGAGCCGTTAGCACCGTGACAAGCTGAACATTTGCTCTTATATGCTGCACTCACTTTGATATCGCCAACATTTCCAGCTTTATCTTTTAGCGCTTTGAGTTGCTCCGACTCTTTATCTCTATCACTTTTTTCTTGTGGTTGTGCTATTTTTGGAGCTTCTGTTTGCATTTGCGTATTTTGATTACTGCCCATGTCATCTATAACTTTTGCATGTTCTCCGCCATGATATGCTCTTCCTTGTGACGCAGTATAAGCCATCAAGCCAATAATTAATAGTGTTAGTGTTGCTACAATAATATTTTTCATCTCTATTTTCTCATCTCTCTAATTTTTTTGTTAAATTCGTAAATCTCTTCTGCTAAGTCTCTTATCTCTTTTTCGTCCATCTGAGAAACCAAATCTTTCATAAGAACATTTTTAGCAGAACCATCTTTGAATTTTGAAATTTTATCAAATATAAAATTTGCGTCTTTGCCAAGTAGTGATGGCCCAATTACGCCATTTGCATAGTCGTTGTGACATGCAGAACACTTAACGATAAAATTTTTACTAAATTTTTTGACAACCATAGATATTTCTACATTTTCATAAGGACTTCTTACATGTAGATTCGCATCAATTGCACTTCTTGGTTTTGTTCTCACAGAAGCATCATCATTTGCTGGTTGAGAGTTCATATCATATTCACTTTTTATATTATAGTCATAGTAGTATGATTGACTCTGATTTAAGTCACTCTTCTTTAGAGCAACTTTTATCTCATCTGCATTTTCGTTTTTAACTACTTCAATGCTTTGCGCAGAAGTTACTTCACTGCCTGAAACTACTGCTTGGCTATTTTTACTCTCTTTATCTTTTGAGTCACTACATCCACTAAATATTCCAAGTAGAACAACCGTGCAAACGAGGATGATTTTATCTATTTTCATTTTTTAGCCTTTAACTTTTATGTGAGTAAAATTGCTCATAAGTAACTCTTGGTTTAACAACTATTGAAGGTGTGTTTGTTGGGCAAACTTCTTGACATACACCACAACCAATACATCCGTCATATATCTCAGGTCTATTTCCGCCACCGCTATCTCTAACCATAGCAATTGCGCTAAGTGGATTTGGAATAGGGCACATGTCAGCGCACAGAGTACACTGCTTATCCTCGAAAGAGTCAAATTTTTCTAGAAGCTTAGTCTCAAGCTCATTAGTATTTACAACACCGTTCGTAAATTTATGCATCTCTTTGTTGTAGCCCTTTGGAATAGGCGTATTTGTCATAGCGATACAAGTATTTGGAAACTCTAAGACAGCGATACCCATGTGGATATCTTGAGGCTTTTCACAGTGATGGTCCAGTGCTCCACTTGGACATGCAAGTACACAAGGAACAGCGCTACAAGCATAACAACCTCTCTCGTTAGCATCTATATATGGTGTACCAACTCCATGACCGCTTACAAAATCAGAGAGTTTTATAGAGTGATAAGGACATACTTGAAGACATTGACCACATTTTATACAGAGTGCTAAAAACTTTTTCTCATCAACAGCTCCAGGAGGTCTTAATCTATGTTCTGCCTTTAAGACGTACGGAGAAAAAACCATTCCTCCTCCTAAAACAAGCCCTAAAACTCCTAAAGTGGAGTATTTTATAAACTCTCTTTTATCTGTTTTAACTGTTTCCAAAACTTATCCTTTGATTTTAACTATCGGCTCTTTGTCTTCAAACAAAAAAAGCGGCTTTGTAAATGGTGCTAACTTTGCTAAAAAATTTAGCAAAGATATAACTGGTGAACCATAAAAGAACTTTACATCTGGATTATAAATCCAGAGTTGATCTGCGTATTGATATACCTTGTGAGGTGTATCTCCTATGTTGTTTTCATCTCTATCAAATCCTTCATAATTATCCCAATAATTTTGAACTATCTCGTTATTGTAAGTTTTGCTTGACCTGCCATCATTTACAACATCTTCAATATTTCCCATTATCTTATTATTTTTGATAATGTTATTTTCACTTAGTGAGTGAAAATGTAGCGCTTCAGAGTTGTAAAGTATTTTATTGTTTTCTATCCAGTTGTTTGTGTCTGGCTCAAAAGGAGATCTGTCAATATACATCCCCTGTGCACAATATAATATCGTATTGTTTTTGATTGTAAAGTTAGTAACCTCTTTTAGTCCTATTCCCATTCCAGTGGCACCCAAAGAGCTTTTTATCACGTTGCCTGTTGCTACAGTGTCTTTAGAGTACATAAAAAAAATCCCAACAGAGTTGTATTGGTATCTATTGTTTATCACATGGTTTTTACCAGCGTACATAAAGTGCAAAGAGTATCTGCAATGTTCGCCAAAGTTCTCTTCTATTAAATTTCCGTGACTGTACCAAATAACCATATCACGAGAACGAATAAGAGAGTTTTTTCTGATGATATTGTCGTTACTGTACCAAAGTCTTAAGCCATCGCCCTTAAGACCAAGTTCAAAATCTTTTGATGTTATAGTATTGTTTGAAACGATAGAGTTACTTACCATCTGTAAATCTACCCCAAATAAACAATCATCTATAATACAATCGCTTACTTCACACTGTTTAACATCGGAGAGAACTATAGCTGCATCAATGTTTTCATGTCTATCGCCACTACCAATTATCTTTAGATTTTTAAGTGTCACGAAAGAACTTTTAACTTTAATTACTGTACCTTTGCCTTCTCCATCAATTATAACACCAGCCTCTTTTCCTATAATCGTAAGAGGCTTGTCAATAGTGATATTGCCTTTATAGACTCCAGCAGGAAGTTTCAATATTGAACCGCTTGGTGCATTATCTATCGCTTCTTGTAAGATATTTGCACCCAGAAGCGGTAAAAACAGAACCAAAAGAGAAAAGGTTAGCTTTAGCATTTTTATTGATTCATCTCTTTAAGAGCTTTTTGTTTTGCAAAAAATGCTAGCAAACTAAGAAGTCCAATAGCTACAATAAGAAAAAAACCAATCGAAGGATATGAGTGAGTTGTAAACTGAGCAATCTTACCATCTCCAAAAACAGTAGGCATGAAAGGCTTGATTTTAAACGCTCCCCAATCGTGAAGATTGTGTCCAAACCAGTATAACCAGTAGGAGTAATCAGCAATAAAAAGAAGTGGAAGAGACGCTGGAACTAACATGATATAGTTTAGGATTTTTTTGTTATACGCTATAAAAAATACCATTCCAAGAGATAGTGCCAAAAGAGCATAGATACCTATTTCTCTCTCAATAGTTCCGCCAACCCACATAGGATCCATACCTACATAGTGGTTGATTGTATTCATCTCATGTACTTCTCCGCTATATCCATCAAAGTGAAAATAAACTGGAATTCCTTGTGGGAATGCCTCTTTTGGATAGTTAGGAGCCTCAAGTGATACAGCCCAGATAGGAAGTGATGCAACACCTATCTCAGAAGCAGATGACATCATCTCATCCAAGTTATTATGTGCCTCTTTTGGCGTTGTTACGCTCTTGTATCTACCTTGATTGTAAAGGTTCCATATAGTTTTACTAAATGATGAAACATCATCATTTTTTCCAGCTTCAATTTTGTTGAGTGTTCCATGAAAAGCTATCATAGGAAATGTAAAAGAGAAGGTTAAGATTATGAGGGCTAAAGTGGCAAACACTCTTGCTTTTATAATACTTTTATGCATTGAAAGAGTTCCTTTTTAAATAAAATAAAACCTGAAGATTAATGTAAATCCTCAACTTTTATTTTAAGTAGTATTATATAACAAAATTTCTTTTATAAGATTGATTTATGAAATTTATTATTTTTTATATAAAAAAAGGGAGAGGATTTTCATCCCCTCCCTTTGTATAGCATCTATTTTATATTTTAGAATAGATTTGCGTTATCATCTACCCATTTTAGGTATTCAATGATATTTTTTGTCTCTTTTTCTTCCATATGTTGATTAGGCATTTTTAGGTTAAAGTAATCAATCATCCCTTTAACATAAGGATCATTGTACATTTTTTCAGGATTCATAACAAAATCCTTAACCCATTTCTCTCCATCAGCACCATGTCTTTGAAGAACACCTGTTAAATCTGGACCAGATGAAACTTTACCGATAACGTGACAACCGCCACAACCGCCTTCTCCAAATGCTTTTTCACCAGCAGATGCAGCAGCTGATTGTTTAGTTGCTACTAGTCTTACAAGAGCATCTTTTGCTCTAATACCAACGTCAGCTGTTTTAACCATTAGTTGCCAAATCATGTTTTCAAAAAGAATAGCTTTTTCCATATCTCCAGCTTTAAGAGATTTGTCTGCTAATTTTTTCTGTTCAGGAATTTGATTGTATTGAACAAATGCATCCGTTACAAGATCAGCTACAACTTTATGTTTCTCATATTTGTTCTCTTTTAAGAACGCAACAACAGACTGGATAACTGCGTCAGTTGCAGCATTTGTTGCAACAGTTTTGTCATATTCAGCTTTAAGCTGCTCAGGAGTCATTGTTTGCATTTTCATTTTTTGAGCACTTTCGTACTTTTTATTTGGGTCTTTAACCATCATATAACCCATCATTTCTAAGTGAAGCGCAGAACAAAACTCAGTACAGTAGTAAGGGAAAACACCCTCGATATCAGCTATGAACTTAAGACTTGCAGTTTTACCAGGTTCTAGTGATGCGTGAATGTTGTAGTGGTCCACAGTAAATCCGTGAGCCTCATCTTGTGCACGCTCTAAATTTGTTAGGTAGAATGTTACTTCATCACCTTTATTTACAGTAATTCTCTCTGGATTGATGTGTGAACGAACAACAGTTGCATATACTGTAACTTTATTTCCGTTTCTCTCAATTCTTTCTTGACCAGCAAGTGTTTTACCAACGTGAATCTCATCTGTTCTAGAGTTTGTACCCATTGTATATCTTACGTGTGGGTGAAGTTTCTCTGCTCTAATTGCAACAGCTTGATGTGGCTCACCAAGAGGTAGAGGCATATCAACAAGAAGATCCATTTTTTTACCGCTAATGTCTATTAGTTGGTGGTTTTGTGGGTGTAGTGGTCCAACATTTTGGAATCTATCAATCGCTAATTTATTTAGAGAAATGATATATTTTCCTTGAGGATCAGCAGATTTACCTTCCATACCACATAAGTGACCAACGTTATAGTGAACGTTTACTTTATCTATAACTTTAAGTGTTTTATAGTTCCATTTTACAATTTGACTATCAACATATAAAGATGTATAAATCTCACCATCTACATTTGAGTATTGGTTATGCAATGGCCCAAGACCTAGCTCTGCTTGACCATGTAAAGATTTTTTCATATCTAAGATAGGAACACCATAAGGGTCTTTTCCAGCAAACTCTTTAGAGTCTATAAGCTTTTTAATTTTACTCCACTTATATACAGAAGCATGAGTATCTAGCTTACCACAAACAGTGATGTACTCACCATCTGGTGAAACGTCAACACCGTGAGGTGATTTTGGCTCAGGGATTAAGAATAGTGCATTATGTTTAACTGCAATATCCATAGGAATAACTTTATGATCATTGATAATTTTTACGTTTTTAGGGTCTTTTGCAACTTCTGCAAGTTTCTTCCAGTTATATACATGTAAAAAGTCAGTGTCATTTCTACTCATACCAGCTTCGTTTGGTGGCATACCAACTTCAATTCCACCTGTATACATTTCAGAGTTAAATGAGTTTGTAAAGCCCCATCCATCAGAAACACCTTTACCTGAATCACTTAAATCTTGCATATATGGAGGCATTTCAATAGTAAATGACTCTTTTGCGTTGATTCTACCCTTGCTAGAGTCAAATCTCCACATAGTAGCTCCACCACGGTAAGCTTCTTTGTAGTCTTCAATTGGGTGGTAGTTATTATCAAGAGGAGCAGCATATTGACACGCCTCAATAATATAATCACTATTTTGAGTAAAGAAAGCACCACCGTGAGCTGATTTAAATACAGGGTTTACAACTATCTGCTTTGTTTCAAAGTCAGCTAAGTCAATGATAGCAATACGAGGGTTTGCTTTATCGTTGATAGCTAGCCATTTTCCATCATATTTTCCATCTTTTTCTGAGAGAGCAGGGTGGTGAGTATCTCCCCAGTTAAGTTCTCTTCCTCTTACGTTACCTTGTCTTAGGATAGCTTTTGATTCTTCATCAAAGCCATATCCTTGCCAAGGCTCAGGTGTAAATACGCCGATGTACTTTAAAATTCTCATTGATGGAACACCATAAACGATAACTTGTCCAGCTTGACCTGCTGAACTAAATACAACGAACTCATCTTTAACGCCTGAAGGGTTATAAGTTTTTGCAGCACGAACTACATCAACTTCACTCAGACCTCTTGCTTTCATAACTTTTTGAAGTTCACCATCAGCAAGCGACGAAGTCGCAGCTACAGATGCACCAACAAGAAGCGAAACAAGTTTTTTAGTATGCTTAGCCATTTTGTCTCCTTTGATTCATTTGAGATGTTAAAAACTACCCAAATCATAAACATTATATTAGAGTAAAGAGATGTGTAAAAATTTGACTACTGTCAAAATATTTTATTAATTTTAAAATTTAAGTTAAGATTTTGTATATGAGATAAGATTGTCTAGTTCATTTTTTAGATTTTGGAGTTTTTTCATAGACGAGCCTAACTCTTCAAAAGATTGTATGATAGCGTCTTCTTTTTTTCTAAGCTCTTTATCTCTTTTATCTTCATTCATAACATATATAAGCTCCACTAGATTTTCTATGTTTTGCTCAACTATCTCAAGTGATTTGTATGTGTGCTGCATAGAGTTTGAAGAAGCTTCTATCGAGTTATTTATCTTTTTTATAAGTAGATTAAAGTTCTCTTTTGCTTCTGAAATTTCGTTATTATCTTCTTGAATATCAAGCGGCTTTAATGTTTTAATAGATGAATTTGAAATAATCTCTTTAGAGGTAAGAATAAATTTTTGTATAAAATTCATTACCAGTTTTAGTTGTGTAAATAGATATAACAGAAGAAGAACTAAGATAAAAAAGAGAAGATATTGAACAAATTTATAACTGTTTTGTGTTTGATTAAAGTTTTCAATTTGTTCTTTTATAAAATTATCGCTCTGTATAATAAGCTCTAAATTTGTATTATAAATCTCTTTTACCTCTTTTTCTAAAATAATGTTAGAGTATATAGAGTCGCTATTTATATGATCTCTAAAGTTTTGAACGTGAAGATAGAAGTTATTCCATAGTTTTCTTATTTTTTCATTTTTTTGTAATCCAATATCTTCTTCATTCATACTTTCTAAGAACTCTTTGATAGATTTTTCCAGTGTTTTAGAAGAGTCATCTTTATGTTTATATGAGTAAAAAATATTTTTTGAGATCTCTTGTGTAAAGTTTTTTTGTATATTCATAACAGCGAGTATATTATTGTGAGTAGATATTCTTTTAGAAGTGTAGTTGAAGATAAACGCCAACGCTATTGAAAATGAAAATATAAGTGCACCAGTAATTTTTATTTTTTGCATATTTTACTCCTCGTAAACCCCAAGTAGGGCCTCTTTATTTAAAACTGTTATCTTTGTATTTTTAGAGTCTATTATATTGTCTCTCTTTAGTCTATTTAAAACTCTTGAGAGTGTTTCAGGCTGAATATTTAAAATAAGAGAAATTTCTGTTCTCTTAAGAGAGTTAAACATATCTAAATCATCATGAAGCATCATGGCAACCTTTGCTACGGAAGTAAATATAAACTCTCTATTTATTAGTGATTGTAACTGTTGGGATTTTAGAATTACCTCATTAGTAAATTCTAAACATAGAAGCCCTTTTGATAAAAAATGCTCTTTAAATTTTTTATAATCAATTGCAACTATTTTTGAATCCTCTATGAGTGAGACGTTTGAAAAAGATAAAAGAGTCTCTTTTTTAAAGCTTGAAACATCTGAGATTAGCGATGGGGCATAGATATAGTGGAGAAATATTTCATTATTATGTTTGTCAATTTTATAAGCTTTTGCAACGCCCTCTAGTAAAAAAAGCAAAGAAGTGTTTTGTGTTTTTTCATAATAAACAATATACTCTTTCTCATATGTTCCAATTGAGCTAAAGGATGCAACAGTTTCTAACTCTTCATCATTGAGAGAAGAGAAAAAATCCAAAGAGGAGATAATATTTTTTAAAAGCACGACTTTTATTTACTACTCAAAGATTTGAACAACTCTTATTGTCTATATCAAATCTAAACAACTCATTTTTACTTTTTGCACTGATATAGATATATAAAATATTGATATTTGCCTCTAAAAAACGCTTAGAACTTCTGCATATACCTATAGTTACAGCTTCTTTCATTCTGCTATGATCTTCTTTTTTAACATAATCATCGCTTTTTGGAGTTGCATCAATCTCGAAGCTATAAACTAAAGTAGTCTCTTGAGCTTCAATTTTTACAAGTTTTGTATGTTTGTCTATTGTTTGTGGAACTGTTTTTGAGAGCTCTTCAGCTGCAAGTTTAGTTATTTGAACATTTTGTTTTTGCATATTTTGTGTTGAGAGTTCTTGACTTCTTATATCAGAAGCAAATATGATGATAGGAGATAAAACAGATAAGATAGTGAGTAAAATTTTCATATTTTCTCTTTTTGTATTGTATTTTAAAAATGACCCCACAATTTAGTGGGGAAGGAGAAGAAGATAGAATTAATCTTGTTGTATTCTCATATAAGAGGGAATATCTAAATGGCTACCATCTAAATCCCCGCCTACAACAAGTCTTGGACGAATTTTTTGAATATGTGAAGAAGCCTCATTTACAAAATTTTCGTTATTTGTTACAGTTTTTAAATCTTTCTCAAATCCAGTTGCAATAATAGTTATTTTTACATAATCTTCAGGAAGAGATTCATCTGTTGATGTACCAAATATTACATCAGCATCTTCATGCGCGCTCTCTTGAACTACAATCATAGCATCTGAAATTTCCATCATAGGGAAGTTTGGATGCATGTTGAAGTGAACAAGAACACCCATCGCACCGTTGATTGAAACATTGTCAAGAAGAGGAGACTCAATCGCAGCTTTAATTGCTTCATAAGCAGCATTTTCTCCCTCATGCTCACCAACACCCATTAGTGCCATACCTTTATGGCTCATAACTGTTTTTAAGTCAGCAAAGTCAAGGTTTATATCATCATTCCCATTTGATAATATAACACCAGCAGTTCCGCTTACAGCTTGAGCTAAAACACCATCTACTATTTTAAAACTATCTTTGATTCCAAGTTTTCTGTCTATTATCGAGAGAAGTTTATCGTTAGGAATTACAACTATTGAGTCACTCTCTTTTTTAAGTTCTTCAAGTCCAGCTTTTGCAAGTTTTAATCTTTTTGGAGCTTCAAACATAAACGGTTTGGTAACGATAGAAATTGTAAGAGCATCAACTTCCTTAGCGATTTTAGCAACAATAGGAGCAGCGCCAGTGCCAGTTCCACCGCCAAGACCAGCAGATATAAAGACTATATCAGCACCATCAAGTGCATTTTTAATCTCTTCATAACTCTCAAGAGCAGACTCTCTACCAACTTCAGGTTTCATTCCAGCACCAAGGCCTTTTGTAAGCTTTGTTCCTATTTGAATAGTTGTTGCATTTGTAGAATCTTTTAAAGCCTGTGCATCAGTATTTACCATTATCATCTCAATACCAGTAACACCATTGTTAATCATATGGCTAATCATGTTTCCACCACCACCACCAACGCCAACAGCAACAATTCTTGCACCACTAATTTTACGTGCTTCTTCGATTAAAAATTCCATATCTTCTCCTTAAAATAACTGGGTTGCCCAGTTCCAAAATTTACTAAATGTTCCAGCTTCGTCTTTTTTCTTCTCTTTTTTCAATCCAAGATTAATCATCATATTTTTTGTATCTTGCTCAAATGGCGGAGTTGGGATATGAATCTCTTCTCTTAGGTTGATACTAGGCGCTTGTTCTTCAAATACTTCATTTGAGTGTCTTACTCTTCTGTTTACATCTATCTCATAAAGAGTATATGCAGATGCAGCGTAGATAACAAGACCTATCGCGCTTGAATACTCTGGTGAACGAAGATTGTCAAAGAGTCCATGCATCTCTTTTGGTTTTGCCAGTCTAACAGGAACTGAACCAAAAGTAGCAACAGCCAACTCTCTAATCCCTTCCATTTGTGAAAATCCACCAGTTAGAACAACTCCAGCTCCCATTTTATCCTTAAGTCCGCTGTTTTCTATAAACTGAGCTAAAATCATGAGTGTCTCTTCCACTCTTGCATAGATAACATTATGTACCACTTCAAGTGATACCTCATGCGTTGCACTCTCGTTTCCTATTATAGGAAGTTCTATTAAATCATTGCTTGGTGCCAAAAGTGAACCATATGTAAGTTTTACATTGTCAGCAATATTTAGTGGAGTATGAAGAGCCATTGATAAATCACTTGTAACATGGCTTGAACCAACACCTAAAAAGTCGTTATATCTTATTGAATTTCCTGAGTGGATAACAATGTTGCTTGTATTTCCGCCCATATCAATAAGTGCTACACCTAGCTCTTTTTCATCACTATTTAATGTTGCGATAGAAGAGGCATATCCAGCTAAAACTATGTTATCAACTTCAACACCAGCTCCACGAACTGCTTTTCTTAGGTTGTTAAGGTTTGATTTTTGTGTTGTTATAATGTGTGTATCAACTTCAAGTCTTGAAGCATTCATTCCAAGTGGATCTTCTATGTAGTCTTGATCATCTACCTTAAAGTTATAAGGAAGTGCATGAAGAACTTCATACTCATTTGGTATATTTGCATTGTATAAAGAAGCTTGCATTACGCGCTCTATCTCTTTAAAGCTAACTTCTTTATTTTGGATATTTACTATTCCGCTTGAATTTAAACTTTTTGTGTAAGCACCAGATATAGAAACTATCGCAGTCTTTACTTCTGTTCCAGATACTCGTTTTGCATCATTTAATGCAGTTCTTATAGACTTTGAGGCAAGTTCTATATTTGTAATACTTCCTCGTTTGAGACCTTGTGCTTTACAAACACCAGCTCCCGTTATAGATATCGATTTATCACTGCTGATTTCAGCAATAATTGCACATATCTTTGTTGAACCTATATCTATGGCTAAAACAGTTCTGCTCAACTTATAGTCCTTTGATGAAAATCTCAGTTTTGTACTTGTTTTGAAGGTTTTTAATCAGACCTTCATTGAATATAGCACTCTTTAATCTAACAATCGAGTTGTTTGGATTAGTGTTAGTGTTGTTTAGCAATTTTTGTTCCAAAACGTTATACATAACAACAGTTCCACTCTCTAAACTAACATATCCTCTTTTATCTTGAGAGGTAAAGAGAAGAGATAAGAATTCATCAGCCTCATCTTTAGTTAAATCTGTTAGTACGTTAGAGTCATTTGCTGTTATAAAATCGGTTATTTTTCCATTAAATGTAGCAAAAGAGTTTTTTGCTAACAATATTAATTTTTCTCTTTTTTGTTCACTTAAATAAATTGGCAAAATTTCACTTTTAGCTTCTTCGTAACTCTTAGGTTTTGCTTGATTTATGTTCACAAGTTCAAATGTAAAGTAGTTCCCTTCAACCATAACAGGTTTTGAAAAAGGAGACGCAGATGTAAGTTTTGAAATAATCTCAAGAGCCTCTATGCCAAAACTGTTATTTGAAGCAGAGATTATTGTACTTTGTACCTCTGAAGCTTCAACTTCTCCTTTTTTATATGAAACATATTTCTTTAGAGCCTCTTTTTTTGACTCTTTAGCATCTAGTTCAAATTTTATTTTATCTTTCGCATCTTCAAAGGCTAAAATTTTCCCTTCTTTGTCTTTTAGAGATGCTTTGTTTTCAATATAGTAATCATTTAATGTTTTATCATCATACTCATTAGATATTTTTTCATGCTTTATGTATTTTATCTCATAACTAACTTCACTCATAAAGTTATTTTGCATCTTTTCCCAAAATGGCTTCAAAGATTCATCAGATGTATCAAGTGTGATTTGAGTTGTATTTAAAACTTTGTAGTCAATTTTATCAGCAATACTAATCGCAGTGTCTAAAATTTTATTTTCACTATCTTTTGCTTTAATTGGCAATAAAGAGAGAGTTTTTTTAATTAAAATCTCTTTTTTAACATCAGCTTCAAACTCTTTTAGCTTGATATTATTTTTTGAGAGAACATCTTTATATAAATCTTTATCAAAAGCACCATCTTTCAAAAAGTACTCTTTAGATGTTATCTCTTTTAAAAGCTCTTCATCACTAACTTCAAGAGAGTATGATTTTGCAAGATTTAAAACAAGGGCTTGTTGTGTTAGGAAGTTTAGAGCTTGAGACTGCAATCCAAAGCTTTTTGCTTTTTCTTCATCAAATTCACCTTTAAACATCTGTGCGTATTGAGCATAAAGATTTGAGTAACTTTTTTGAAGTTCACCCATTGTTATCTCAACAGTTCCAACTTTTGCTACAGCACCAGCTTTGTCTCCATAGCTGTATTGACCCCAGCCAACAAATCCAGCACCAACAAAAGCGATAGTAGAAATCCAGATAGTAATAATGAGATATTTTTTATGTTTTTGCATCCATGTAATCATTGAGTTTAGAGCCTTGTGCGTGATATTTTTGTAATTTTATGTAAATTCGCATTAAACCTTGATAAAGTACAGTTTTAGCGCTAGAAAATAGTTGGCTTGTTAAACTAAGAGAAGTGTAAATTAAAAGATAGTAGAATCATACAACATATAGTAAAAAGGACTTTTTATGAAAGATATTGAGAAATACTTAAATATTGAAAAAGAGCTTCCAAAATTGCCAAAGGTGCTTTTAAATACAATTCAATCTGATGTTTTAGAACTAAAAATGATTGATAAAAAATGTAAAAAATATCTTGACTCATGCTCTAAAATAGCTGAACTTAAAGATGCTTATTATGTTGTTTATTCAAAATATATTGATAAAGCTGATCATCAATATGAAAAATTTATATTTTTAGGTGAAGATGGTGAAGAACTCTTTAATCTTAGTGGGGTTGAGATAGAGTTGTATGGTTTACTAACTTGTACAAACTTAAAGCTTACGCATGAGTATAAAGCAGCAATTTCTAAATGAATAATACAGAGCTAAAAAAAAGAGATTTAGCTGTTTTATGGCACCCATGTACTCAGATGAAAGACCATGAAACGATACCTCTTATCCCTATAAAAAAAGCTCATGGCGTATATTTAGAAGATTTTGATGGAAATGTTTATATCGATGCTATTAGCAGTTGGTGGGTTAATATTTTTGGACACACTAACAGTTATATAAATGAGAAGATAAAAGAGCAGTTAGATACGCTAGAACACGTAATATTAGCTGGGTTTACACATGAGCAGGTTGTTAGATTATCAGAGAGGTTAGTTAAACTAACTTCTGATGGATTAGAAAAATGTTTTTACGCAGATAATGGCTCAAGTGCAGTTGAAGTTGCCCTGAAGATGAGCTTTCATACGCATAAAAATAACTCGAAAGAGAAAAATATTTTTGTTTCACTAACTAACTCTTATCACGGAGAGACAATCGGCGCACTTAGTGTTGGAGATGTTAAACTCTACAAAGATACATATAAACCACTTTTAATTGAGACTATTCAAACGCCTGTGCCAAAAGATATGAGTATAGAAGCAGCAAAAGAAGCTGCAATTGAGTTTGAAAAACTATGCGAAAAAAGAGCTAAAGAGATTAGCGCAATCATCTTAGAACCACTTATTCAAGGCGCTGGATATATGCATATGTATCATAAAGAATTTTTAGTTTTAGTGCGAGAAATATGCAACAGATATGATGTGCATCTTATAGCAGATGAAGTGATGGTTGGCTTTGGAAGAAGTGGTGAGATGTTCGCATGTAATAGCGCTAACATAACACCAGACTTTCTTGTTTTATCAAAAGGATTAACTGGAGGCTATCTTCCACTCTCTGTTGTACTAACAACAGATAAAATATATAATTCATTTTATTGCGATTATAGTGAAAATAAGGCATTTCTACACTCTCATAGCTATACTGGAAATGCACTTGCGTGTGCTGCTGCCAATGCAACTTTAGATATTTTTGAAAATGAAAATATTATAGAAAAAAATAGAGAAATAGCAAACTACATGGCAGAAGAGCTTTTAAAGTTTAAAACTCTTAAAAATATCTCATCAATCAGACAAACAGGAATGGTTTGTGCAGTTGAACTTAAAGGGTATGACTCAAAGGATAGAGTAGGGCTTAGAGTTTATGAATATGGCTTAAAAAATGGTGTTTTACTACGTCCACTTGGGCATGTAGTTTATTTTATGCCACCATATGTTATCAAAAAAGATGAGATAAAAAAGATGATGCAAGTCGCGTATGAAGCTATAGAGAGACTTTATTAATCAAAAGAGGAGTCTTTTTGTGCATTGTCTAAAAGGAGAAGTCTGCAACTTTTCTCTAAAATTGCAATTTTTTTTGCCATCTCATGGATATCTCTATTGTAGGTATAAACCCCATATCCGCGAATAACCATAATATCACTTTTTTTACTTTGAAAATAGTAAGCGATTTCGCTACTAGCACGTTCATACCAATCATCAAAACTTCTAGGGTCTATTATATCAATAGAACCTATTTCGTTATATCCAAAATAGTCTCTTGGAATTATCATATTGTGGTCAAGTGAGTACGCTGTTGTAAATGGTGGCATACTAAAGCAGATAAATTTTGCATCAGATATTTGAGAGTAGATACTAAAATGAATGTTAGAATCTATACTTGCTTGATTCCATC
>CAMBTK010000028.1 GCA_945870785.1 Sulfurimonas crateris | reverse complement strand
CTATCGCTATGATATTTGTAATTATCGGTGTTGGAATAGTACTCGTAAAAAAATTTAAATAACTAAAAATCTAATGGGCTGATGACTTTAGCTTTGTTCATCTCTGAAACTACATGAGTGTATATCATCGTAGTTTCAACGCTTTTATGACCTAGCAATTCTTGGATACTTCTCAAATCAATGCCTGCTTGAAGTAGATGCGTGGCATAAGAGTGTCTGAAAATATGTGAAGTTATGCGCTTGTTTAGATTTGCCTTTTGAGATGCTACTTTTATGTTTCGTCCTAAAGTTTGTGGATGAACATGGTGGCGTCTTTGCTCTTTAGTTCTTGGGTCAGTTGAAATATTTTTCATGGGAAATAAAAATTGCCACTTTGTTTCAAACTTAGATTTTGGATATTTTTTTTCTAATGCATATGGTATATAAACACTCCCATAACCATTATCTAAATCTTGTTTATGTAAAGTAATAACAATTTCAACTTGCTCTAAAAGTTTAGTTTTAAGCTTTTGCGGTAACGGAACAGTCCTATCTTGTAATGATTTAGAATCCCAAATATAGATTTTGTTAAAACCAAAATCTATATCTTTTATTCTTAGACTTAAAGCCTCGTTCATTCTAAGTCCGCAGCCATACATCAAATACACAAGAAGAGTGTACTCTATTGACACATTTTGTAAAACACTTCTAACTTCATCTTTTGTTAAAACAACAGGTATATGTTTACGCTCTTGTGCACGAAGAGCTTGGATGTTCCATTCGCTTATATCTACACCTAAGACTTCTTTATATAAAAATAATATAGCACTAAAAGCTTGGTTTTGCGTAGTCGGCGAAACTCTATCTTTTGTAGCTAACTTTGTTAAGTATGATTCTATTTCCATTTTACCCATCTCTATAGGGTGTTTTTTGTTATGAAAAAATATATAGTGCTTTATCCAATGTACATAAGTTCTCTCAGTTGAATAACTATAGTGTTTAAACCTGATTTTGTCACGAACTAAATCTAAAAGTTTCTTTTTTACTTGCATATTATCCCCTTCTCTTAAGCTACATCGTGTTTGTTATGTAGTTTTTTCAACAATTAACAAACTCTTTTGTATGTTATCTCTCTATATAGCACTTAACACACACTAAATATTTAAGAATAATATGTATTTTTTAACTTAAAGAGAAAAAATATGATAATTTGTCATATTTTTTACTAAATTTTAATAATTAACACACATTTAACATGTAAGTTATTTTTATTTTTTTAAGTTGATATGTATATAATGTGTTTGAATAAATAGTTATCTATAAAAGGAATTTACTATAAAAAAATATTTGTTATCAGTTTTAGTATTATTTTATATTTTCATTGCAGTAGCATTACTTATTGATTATTTCTCACACATAATTATAGAAGAGAAGTATATGGATGCTTGGTGGCAGTATGCATTAATTGCTTTTTTTTCTCTGTTTTTTATATATGGTGCATACATTCTGCATAAGCGCAACAAAACTAGGCAAAAAATCTTTATTAGCATAATAGGTGTAATATTTATGATTCTTGTTATATATATAATATTTAATCGAGAAGTCATAGTTTTGATGCATTTAATTTCTGATAAAAAACCTTATATATTAAAAACACAAATTACAGAAGTTGTCTATGAACATATAATGAGACGAGGAGCTTGGAAAGAAATCAGAATCAAAAATTATAATAAGCTATTTAATACGGTACGTATATTTAAAGGTAACAGATATTTAAAATTATATCAAGGAGATGCTATACAAATTTATGGATTAAAAAGCAAATTTGGATTTACATACCTAGATTTTGAATATAATGAAGATAACAAAACTTTGGAGAGAAATAGTTTACCCTAGCGGGCAAAACTATTTCTCAAGTTAACCGTTATGCGATAAAGTAACTATCTAAAACAATACAAAAGGTAACTTATGAAAAAAACTATATTTCTAGTTCTTATTATGTTAACTCGTTCCCATCGTCTCGATGGGAATGCATATAGCTCACCAAAATCTCTCAACCTCTATAAGTCCATTAATTCCCTCATAATCTCTAGCACTTGAATATCGCCAATGTTTTGCCTCATCGATATAACCTCTTTTTGTTGTATTATGATATATTTAGTTTTGGATATAGAAAAATATTGCATAATGTAATAAATTTTGAAATTAAGTATGCATTCCCATCGAGACGATGGGAACGAGAAATTCAAAAAAAGGAGTCTCACATGGGAAAAGGCGGATGCAGACCACCAAATGGTCCTAGTACAACAGGCAATCCATCTGGTGGCGGTAGAGGAAATTGTTCCCCCTAAAAAATAATTAAAGAAAAAATATACACCATTTTGCTAAAATGGTGTATATTTTAAGTATTGGAGTTCATGATGTTAGCTTTAAAACAAGAACAACTTTTTGAAGAGATAGATATTTTACCAATAGATTTAAAGACTGAAATTGTGGATAAGATATTGGCTAGTATTACACCGTTAAACAGCGAAATAGATAAACTATGGATAAAAGAAGCCAACAAAAGAAAAGAAGAAATTGAATCAAATTCCATTACATTAGTTGATGGAGACGAAGTTTTTAAAAAAATCTCTCAAAGACTCCACTCATAGATGACCTACTCTTTCCACCCAGATGCTGAAGTTGAATTAAATGCTTCAGTTGATTATTATCAAGAATGTAAAGATGGGCTTGGTGCAGAATTTGCATATGAAGTTCAAAAAACAATCCAAAGAATTTTAGAATATCCTACTGCTTGGCAAAAACTAGATGGAAAAATAAGAAGATGCTTAACAAACAGATTTCCATTTGGAATAATTTATTTTCAAAAAGATAATGAAATTATCATTTTAGCTGTAATGCAACTTCATAGAAAACCAAACTACTGGAAAGACAGAGACTAAATAAAAGATATAACAAGTACTTGGAGAAAAATAAGTAGCCTAGCAGCGACTTATTTCGCAAGATAGCAGTTAGGTGAGGAAAAAATAAAATGACAAAACAAGATTTAGCAAGTGAATTAAAGAATATGTATGAAAATGCTCCAAAAGGAGATAGTACAACGATGATAAGATTGTTTGGAGTAAAATATTCCGAAGAGTTAAAAAGTTGTAATTGCTCAATGAGTGAAATTGCAGAGTTAGCCGAGATTGGAATAAATTACCATGCAGAAATCAGCAAAGGCATTAGACTAGCAAAATATGTTAAAATAAAGTGATAGAATAACGAGGAGATATATGTGCCAACGGTCTTAAAAATTAATGGTTATCGTTTCTTTTTCTTTTCAAGAGAAGAATTAAGACAACATATTCATGTACAATGTCAAAACGGTGAGGCAAAATTTTGGCTTGACCCTCAAATTGAATTAGCAACCAACTATAAATTATCAAGAAAAGAACTCAACGAAATTGAGAAAATAATTGAAGAGCACTATGAAGAATTTATAAAAGCATGGGAGGAACATTTTGGAAACAGAAGTAACTAATATATCAAGTCATGGATTATGGATATTATCAGATAATCGAGAGTATTTTCTATCTTATGAAAACTTTCCATGGTTTAAAAATAAAACAATAAATGATATTACAAAAGTTGAAAGTTTTGGACAAGGTCATCTTTATTGGGAAAATTTAGATGTTGATTTAAGTTTAGAAATGATTGAGCATCCTGAAAGATTTCCATTACAAGCACACACATAACAAGACATAGTAGCCAATAAATTACCTAGCGTAGTGTGTATCTTAGTTTATTGATTTGTTTTGCTTGTATGCATTCCCAAGTGGAACTTGGGAACGAGGAACTTTCTACTCTTAACAAAGCACCGCTAAAGAAAAGATAAACACATTTTGCTATAATGCACCCGATAATTTATTAACAATAGGAATACCAGTGATTACATTAAAAGAAGCATTAAAATTAAGTAAAGAAGAATTAGCAAAATTTAAAGATGAATTAAAAGCTAAGATAGAAGCAAATAGCGATATCAATGCATATATAGATGTAAATAACCTTGGTGATGGTGTGCCAATCGCTATAAAAGACAATATTCAGGTTAAAGATTGGTCTGTTACATCGGGCTCAAACATACTTCAAGGTTACATAGCTCCATACAACGCAACGGTTATAGAGAAGATGCTTAGTGCTGGTTTATCTGCGTTTGGGCGAACAAATATGGATGAGTTTGCTATGGGAAGCACGACTGAGTCAAGTTTTTATGGCAAAACTTTAAATCCTCATAACAAAGATTGTGTTCCAGGTGGAAGTTCTGGAGGAAGTGCCGCGGCAGTTGCGTCTGGTCTTGCTATCGCAGCTTTAGGAAGTGATACGGGTGGAAGTATCCGTCAACCCGCTTCTTTTTGTGGGATAGTTGGAATGAAACCAACTTATGGACGAGTGAGCCGTTATGGTTTAGGGGCTTATGCTTCAAGCCTAGACCAAATAGGTCCAATGACTCAAAATGTAGAAGACGCTGCTATCTTGTATGATATTATCAGTGGTCATGATAAAAAAGACTCTACATGCGCAAACAGAAACGACAAAGTAAGCGACAAACTAAACTCAGAACGCAAACTACGCATTGCAGTACTTCCAAAACATATCCAAAATGCAAGTGAAGATGTAAAAAAAGCGTATGCTCTTGCTATAGAAGCATTAAAGAGTGCTGGTCATGAGATAGTAGAACGTGAACTTATGGATGCAAAGTTTGATATATCTGCTTATTATATAACTGCAACTGCAGAGGCTACAACAAACTTGGCTAGATATGATGGTATTCGTTATGGAAACAGAGTTGTTGGGAAAGATTTAAACGACACTTTTATCCAAACTAGAAGTCAAGGTTTTGGGGATGAAGTAAAACGTCGTATATTACTAGGTAACTTTGTACTCTCAAGCGGATACTATGAAGCGTACTATGTAAAAGCACAAAAGACAAGACACCTCATAAAAGACCAATATTCTAAAATATTTGAAGAAGTGGATTTGATTTTATCTCCAGTTGCGCCTACAACTGCGAACAAGTTTGGAGAATTATCAACTCCGATGGAGATGTATCTGAGTGATTTATATACCATAAGTGTAAATCTTGCTGGGCTTCCTGCTATCTCTGTTCCTGTATCAAAGAGTTCTGATGGTATGCCGATTGGGCTTCAGTTGATTGCAAATGCATATGATGAGCAAGTTTTGTTTGATGGTGCGCTTAGTCTTGAGAAAGAGATTAATTATAAAAAGTAGAAGTATTTAAAGAGTAAATAAGTAAAATCTCCGCCAAGGATGGCGGAGATGTGTCAAAGACCTTTAGTATAGGTCTTGTGTCGGGTGGTTAGTTCCGATAGCCTCAGTAGTATTTGTTCTTGTATCATAAGTTACAACGTTATCTGCCTGAAGAGCGCCTAGTGTTAATCCGATCATTAAAATCAATGTTTTCATTGTGTATCCTTTGTTAAGAGAGCGTTACCCTCTAGTATTTTTAAATCAGAGTAATTTTATCTGATTTAACTTTTAAGCTTCCAATTCTTTTATATTCAGCACTTATTTTTAAGATTATATTTATATTTACTATAGAAGAGATTTTTTTATTTATACATGATAGAATTGAAAAAACTAAAAGGTTTTATCATGCAAAAGAGTTTTAAAGCACTCAACATAAAATGTGGTGGATGTGCAAACACTATAAAAGAGTCACTAAAGAGTGAATTTGGTGAAGTTGATGTTGATTTATCACAAGAACCTAGAGTTGTTACCCTAGAGATAAAAGATGAAGAATCTGAGCTAAACTTTCGTAAAAAGATGAAATCTCTTGGCTATCCTATGGAGGATGAGGAGATTGGGACTTTTACAAAAGGCGGACTAAAGGCTAAAAGCTTTGTCTCTTGTGCAATTGGAAAAATTAATCAAAAATAGCTTAAAGCTTAGAAACCTATAAATTTGGCTTTATTATATATTCGTATGTTGAAAAGAGTATCTCTATTGCTATTAGCCATATAATTATCCACTCTAAAAATTCGCTTGATTTTTGATTTACTCTATCTGTTATAAATGTTACCGACTCTTTTAAAAATAACATTTTATACTCTACAACATCAAATCTTGACTTCAGTTCAAGCTGAAGCGCCAGTTGATTATATAGTGATTCAAGCTCAAAATCATCCCAAATAATATCTGGTTTATCTAGCAAGAAAAGTTGATTTAAGATTTCAAATCTCTCTTTTGCTATACTGCTTGCAAAATTCATAAGATTTTTTCTATCTTTTGCTTTTATATTTTCTATCGTATCATATAACTTTTTACTCTCTTGCATCTTTTTTTCTAAAGATTTTTCTCTTTTTTCAAGCCCGACGCTTCTTGATAGTACTAGAGAAATAATAGATGCAACAGATTTATTAAATTTTTCATATCTAATAGTGTGTGTATCAATAAGCGGATTTTGATATTTTTCATCTATTATCATCGGATAATCTTGATTTATAAGTGATATTTGGTAGTTCTCTGCTTCTTTAATATTTAATCTAGATAAAAAAGACTTTATCTCATCATGACTAAAGTTACAAAAAGTTATAACACCAAATGAGGTAGCAAATATATACTTATCATCAGAAATTTCACCAACGAGAGATTTTTCAATTGTTGTAAGAAGAAGCTCTGGAAACTCCTTTTCTAGGTCGGTTTTTGTTATAACTATTGGTATTTCTACAGACACAAACAAGACTCTTGATTTCATTTTTGCACCTTAAATTAATATTGTTTTTTTCTTATTATACATCTATTTCACTTCTATATTATTCATAGTTTATTTTATGTAAAGCCCAAGTTTTACGTTTTTTTAACAACAAAAAAGCTATAATCCACAGAATTTTATTGAAACATAAATAACTTTTATACATCAAAAGGACTATCATGAAAATTCGTAAACGCGCCCTGACATTTGAAGATGTTTTACTTGTACCAAAATACTCAGAGGTACTGCCAAAAGAGGTCTCGCTTGAGAGCAAATTAACAAAAAATATTTCACTTAAAATCCCTATGGTTTCAGCTGCGATGGATACAGTAACAGAATATCGTGCTGCTATTGCCATGGCTAGACTTGGCGGGATTGGGATAATTCATAAAAATATGGATATCGAGACTCAGTGCAAACAAGTTAAAAAAGTTAAAAAATCTGAAAGTGGCATCATAATAGACCCGATATATGTTCATCCAGATGCAACTTTAGCAGATGCTGATGCACTAATGAACGAATTTAAAATTTCAGGTGTTCCAGTTATTGATGCGCACAATAAACTACTAGGAATTCTTACAAACCGTGATATGAGATTTCAAAAAGATATGACAAAAAGAGCTGATGAAGTAATGACAAAAATGCCTCTCATTACTGCTAACAAAGGAATTTCACTTGATGATGCTGCTGATATAATGCATAAAAACAAGATAGAAAAACTCCCTATAATTGACAATGACGGCTTTTTAAAAGGTCTTGTAACAATTAAAGATATTAAAAAGCGTATTGAATATCCAAACTCAAATAAAGACGCTTTTGGCAGACTTGTTGTTGGAGCTGCTATTGGTGTTGGTCAAATGGATCGTGCAAAAGCTCTAGTTGATGCTGGAGTTGACGTTTTAGTTCTTGACTCTGCTCATGGGCATTCTAAGGGTATTTTAGACACTGTAAAAGAGATTAAAAAAACTTTGTCTGTGGATATAATCGCTGGAAATATAGCAACAGCAGAAGCTGTGCTTGCTCTTATAGAAGCTGGGGCTGATGGTGTTAAAGTTGGAATTGGACCAGGGTCAATATGTACAACTCGTATAGTTGCAGGTGTTGGTGTTCCACAAATTTCTGCTATATCTGAGTGTGCTAATGAGGCTCGTAAACATGGTGTTCCAGTTATTGCGGATGGTGGTATCAAATACTCTGGAGATATTGCAAAAGCTCTAGCAGTAGGTGCTAGTTGTATCATGGCTGGGTCACTTCTAGCAGGTACAGAAGAGTCTCCAGGTGAGACTATAATGTTTCAAGGACGTCAATATAAATCATACCGCGGTATGGGAAGTATCGGGGCTATGCAAAAAGGCTCAAATGATAGATATTTTCAAGAGGGAACAGCAGCAGACAAACTAGTACCAGAGGGTATAGAGGGGCGCGTTCCATTTCGTGGAAGTATCGCTGGAATCGTTCATCAGATGATGGGCGGTCTTCGCTCTTCTATGGGTTATTGCGGAAGCAAAGATATACCTACATTTTGGGAACAAGCAGAGTTTGTAGAGATTACAAGTGCTGGGCTTAAAGAGAGCCATGTTCACGATGTTATCATAACGCAAGAAGCTCCAAATTACCACATATAACAGTGATATGAATGAAGTGAAATATGCTGGGTTTTGGATCCGCTTTTTTGCTTCATTTTTAGATACTCTCTTTCTCGCTCTCCCAGTTGCAATCATTATCTATTTTTTAAGTGATGGCAACTGGTTTGACTTTTCACAATTTCAACAAAACATCTCTTATGCAATGAGCGGAAATGCTCAAATGGCACTCTCAAATCAACCGCAAAAATCTCTTAAATGGGAATTAATTTTTGAGATTTCTACTCTACTCATAACTGCAATTTTTTGGAAAAAATCAAAAGGAGCAACTCCTGGAAAAAAGATTTTAAACATTAAAATAGTTGACGCTAAAACATTCAAAGAGATAGACAATAGACAAGCTTTTACTCGTTCTATCGGCTATTTTGCTTCTATCATCACTCTTTTAATTGGATTTTTAATGATTGGATTTAGAGAGGATAAAAGAGGGCTTCATGATCTTCTAGCTGGAACGGTAGTTATTTATAAGATTAATTGACTTTTATTATAAATTATAGTAAAATTTATAAAAATTATAACTTTAGATAATGAAAGGCTTTAAATGGAAAATTCGCTCGAAGCAAATAGGCTAAAATTTTTTCCGATTATGATGTATGCTATTGTTATGGGACTAAGTGGTCTTACTATAACATATCAAAAAGCTGCTCTATGGCTTGGTTTCCCCGCTATACTAGGTGAAATTTTGATGTATGCTACTACTTTAGTTTTCTTTATAGTATCTTTTATATACGTCAGAAAAACTCTTACATATAAAATGGCTGTTGTAAATGAGTTTTCTCATCCAATAAGAATAAACTTCTTTGCAGCAATATCGATTTCCATGTTAATGCTTGCAATAATATATAGAGAAGAATTCCCTCTCATCAGCGCCCTATTTTGGTATCCTGGAACTATTTTTCACTTCTACTTAACTATGTACACAATATCTTTTTGGATAAATAAAAATCAACAATTAGACCACTCAAACCCTGCTTGGTTTATCCCGATAGTTGGAAATGTTTTAGTTCCTGTTGGCGGTATGGGATTTGTTGATATTGATATTTTGATATATTTTTTCAGCGTTGGAATTTTCTTTTGGATAATTTTATTTTCTGTAATACTCAATAGAATTATTTTTCATAATCAGATGGCTGTAAAGTTTATGCCAACACTCTTTATACTAATAGCTCCTCCTGCTGTTGGATTTATAGCCTACTTTAAGATGTTTGGAGTTGTTGACACTTTTGCTCTTTTTCTCTTTAATCTTGCTCTATTTTTTACGCTTTTAATTCTATTTATGTACAAAAATTTTATAAAGATAAAGTTCTTCATCTCATGGTGGGCTTTTGTATTTCCAATTGCGGCAATGGCCATAAGTGCTATGTTGATGTATCACATAAAAGGTACTCTGTTTTTTGAGATTTTATCTTATGTGATGGTTGCAGCCACGACTATAATTATCTTAATTGTTGCATACCAAACGATAGTGCATATTGGTAAAAAAGAGATTTGTATTCAAGAGTAAAAATTTTAAAAGGAAAAATGATGAAAAAAACAGTGTTTATGGATAAGTATCCGATTTGTAGTATAGAGTTTTTAAAGAGTGAGATGCGTCTCTCAAGCACAAAAGAGGTAGTAGAGTACTTTAAAGAGAAGATTTCAAACCACCCAGTGGCTGAGTTTATCGCTCTATTTGATCATTATGCTCATACAAAAAAATTGGGTGGCCCTATTATGGATGGTCTGCTTGATGCACAAAATGTAGTTTTTTGTTTTGGTCAAGCGATTCCTGCTACAAAAATTTTGGCAGTTCGTCCAAGAAGTATCGGTATTTGTGAATTTGAAGACAAAATCGTAATCGACTTTATGGAGCCTCCAAAAGAGGAGCTAAACAAGGTTATGGAAGAGTGGACAAAAGGGCTTAAGCTTTAAAATAGAGAGCTTTTAAAACTAAGATTAAACCATTTTAGATAAAATACTTTTAAATATTTAAACCAAGGTAACTAAGATGGATTTGCAAACAAGAGCTCTGCATGAAGGATACACAAAAGATTCACAAGGAACGATGGTTGTTCCGATTTATCAGACAACTGCGTATGAGTTTGCTAGTGTTGAACATGCAGCAGATCTCTTCTCTCTAAAACAGCTTGGAAATATCTACACACGCCTAAATAACCCAACTACTGATGTTTTTGAAAAAAGATTTGCTTCACTTGAAGGTGGAGCAGCTTCACTTGCGACATCTAGTGGTATGAGTGCTACATTTTTTGCTATTGCAAATGCAGCACAAGCTGGAGAAAACATTGTTTGTGCAAAACAGCTTTATGGCGGTAGTTTGACTCTAAACACACACACTCTAAAGAGATTTGGCATAGAAGCTAGATACTTTGATGTTCATGACATGTCAGCTCTTGAATCTCTAATTGATGATAAAACAAGAGTTATCTTTTTTGAATCTTTAACAAACCCTAGCATTGATGTAGCCGACATAGAAGCAATCACTAAAATAGCGGATAAATATGGCATCTTAAGTGTTGTTGACAATACAGTTGCAACCCCAATTTTATGCCGTCCATTTGAGTATGGCGCAGACATTGTCGTTCATAGTGCAAGTAAATATACAACTGGTCAAGGTTTAGCAATCGGAGGGATTTTAGTTGAGAGAAATAATTTAGTTGAAAAACTTCGCTCAAACCCACGATATGAGCACTTTAACAATCCAGATCCATCATATCATGGTCTGGTATATGTTGATATAGGACTTCCTCCTTTTACACTAAGAGCAAGACTCTCACTATCAAGAGATTTAGGCGCTGTTTTATCGCCGTTTAACTCATGGCTCTTTATCCAAGGGGTTGAGACGCTCTCTCTTCGTATGAGAGAACACTCTAAAAATGCTTTGGCTCTTGCAGAGTTTTTAGAGTCTCATCCAAAAGTAAAAAAAGTGAACTATCCAGGGCTAAAGAGTAACGCAAACTATAAAAATGCGCAAAAATATTTTGATAATGGAGAGTGTAGCGGTCTTCTTAGTTTTGAAGTTGCTTCACTTCAAGAGGCTACAAAAATAGTAGATGCAACAAAACTCTACTCACTTGTTGTAAATATCGGAGACTCTAAATCAATCATCACTCACCCTGCTTCTACAACGCATCAGCAGTTAAATGAGCAAGAACTAATTGCTTGTGGTGTTCCTTCTGGACTTATCCGTATTTCATGCGGATTAGAGAGCATCAAAGATTTAATTGACGACATGAAACAAGCACTAGAGGCATAAGCGTTGTCACTAAACCTAAAAACATATACTGAGCATTTTACAAACCCGCTTTACTTAGAGAGTGGGCGTATTTTAGAGCCTTATGACATCACTTATGAGACGTATGGAGAGCTAAATGATGATAAAAGCAATGTTGTTGTTATATGTCACGCGCTCACTGGTTCTCATCACTGCGCTGGTGTTTATGAGGGAGATAAAAAAGCTGGTTGGTGGGACAACTTAATTGGTTCTGGCAAAGCGGTTGACACTGATAAATACTTCGTAATATGCACAAACGTAATAGGTAGCTGTTTTGGTTCAACTGGCCCTATGAGCCCTGCGCATCCGCATCACAATCCATACCGCTACAAATTTCCTGTTGTAACTATAAAAGATATGGTAAAAGCACAAAGAATACTTTTCGACAAGCTTGGTATTCATAATGTTCATGCCATTATTGGTGGCTCTATGGGAGGGATGCAAGCGCTTCTTTTTGCTATCCACTATCCAAATTTTGCATCTAAAATTATTACCATGGCGACAACCCACGCAACACAGCCTTGGGCGATTGCTTTTAACAAAGTAGCGCAAGAGTCTATACTAAAAGATGCAGATTTTAAAGGCGGATATTACGATAGTCAAACCATCAAAGAAAAAGGCCTATCTGGAATGGCTGTTGGGCGAATGGCTGGACATATAAGCTTTTTATCGTATGAGTCTATGAAAAACAAATTTGGCAGAGAGTACAAAAGTACAGATGGACTTTATGAACTTTTTGGAAAGTTTCAAGTTGAGCTTTTCTTGGAGTACAACGGATATAACTTTACAAAATGGTTTGACCCGCTATCTTACTTATACATTACAAAAGCGATAAATATCTATGACATCTCAAGAGGATTTGATTCACTACAAGAAGCTCTAAAGAAGATAACATGTGAGCTTCATCTAATTAGTTTTAGCAATGACCAACTCTTTAAAAATTTTGAGATGAGAGAGATAAGTGATGCACTCTTTGAGATAAAAAACAGTAATCACAGCTATTTAGATATAGAGAGTGACTATGGACATGACGCCTTTTTGGTTGAAGTAGATAAGTTTGAAAAAAATATCAAAGATATTTTAGAAGCAAAAAATGAGAGTATAACTTGAAACTTTTTACCCTGCTCTTTTTATCAATCTCTTTGATATATGGGGCTTATATTGATGAGTTTGCATCAAACGCAGGGTATCTAAGAGATTATAACGCTTCTATTGAACTTGCAAAAAAAGAGCATAAGCTAGTGATGCTTGTTGTGGTAGCTGACTTTTGTCCTTGGTGTAAAAAACTTGAGAGAAAAACACTTCTGCATGAAGATGTAGCCAAAAAAGTAGAAGAAAATTGTGTTGGCGTTGTTTTTGACAAAAATTGGGATGATGGCAATTTTCCAAAAAAATTCTCGAGTGCTACGATACCATCTATCTATTTTATAAATCCAGAGAATCAAAAAGAGATTTATCAACTATCTTCATATATAAACCATAAAAAATTCTCAGATTTGATGGATGAAGCACTAAAAATCTTTAGAGAGACTAAAAAATGATACGTAAAATTGCTCTTCTTCTTTTATTTTCAACAATGCTTTTCTCTTCTTCAAAATTTACTTTAGACGGTGTTAAAAATTTAAAAATCATGATAGTTGAGCGAACAAAGTTTATAGATAAAGAGGCTAAAGAAGAGCTAAAGAGTCTTATAGTAAAAAAGCTAAAAAAAGAGGATTTTACTTTTGGAGAAGTTGATTCTACGAGCTTTATCATAGAGATTAAAGCTATCGAGATTAAGGATTTGTATGTACTTGAAGTATCACTTTTTCTTGGTGAAGATGTAAAAACAAACAGAAAAGAGAAAACTGATACATTTGCCTATACTTACATGCAGAGCGTTTTGGTAGAGTCAGAATTTTTGCATGAAGACACTTTAAATGCAGTAGATTTTCTCGTGTGCCAGTTTTTAGAAGCATACAGAGATGACAAAGAATAATAAACTAAAAGGATAAAAAATGGCAAAAAGTAAATTAATTGATGAGTCTGAAAAATTTACTAAAGAAACCGTAGGTTTTACTAAAGAAGCCCAAGGCTTTGAATCAAAACTGGAGAGTGCAAAAAAAGTACTAGAGACACTTATGAATCCAGAAATTACACTTCAAGATAGTCTAAAGGCTTATGAGATGGGCATGAGTGAGCTCTCATCTGCTCAAAAGATACTAGAAGAAGCGCAGATAAAAATCAACCATATAAAGGCTACATAGTGAGAGCAGCAGTTCTTCAACTAAGCGCTCAGGGCATGAGCTCTACAAAGCTTTATAACTACATAAGAATTGCACACAAACAGGGTGTAAAAGTTTTACTCCTTGGCGAATATATACTAAATCCATTTTTTAAAGAGCTTCAAGAGTTGTCAGTTGCGATGATACAAGAACAAGCGCTTCATCAGATAAAAGTTTTAAAAGAGCTAGCTAAGAGCTATAATATGAGCATTATTGCGCCTATCGTTATAGTGAAAAAGGGTGAAGTTTTTAAAACTGTTGCAAAATTTTCCCCCTCTTCTACTGCTTATTATGAACAGCAAATTCTTATAAATTATGCACACTGGAATGAAGAGAAATTTTTTGCAAATGAGATAAAAGAGGTTCAATCTCCTCTTGTCTTTAAAGTTGATGGTTTTAAATTTGCCATCATGAGCGGATTTGAGCTCCACTTTGATGAGATGTTCTCTCATATCTCTTCTAAAGGAGTTGACTGCATTTTACTTCCTAGCGTATCTACATTTGACTCTTATGAGAGATGGAAAGCGCTGATTTTGTCACGCGCTTTTACTCATAACTGCTATATTTTAAGAGCAAACAGAATTGGCGAATATACAGATAAAAACCATAGTTGGAGTTTTTATGGAGATTCACTTCTTGCTTCACCTAACGGAGAACTTCTTGAGCACTTGGGCAACAAAGAGGAGCTTATGATAGTAGATATGAGCCACGCAGATGTCATTAGAGCTAGAAAAGCTTGGGGTTTTAGAGATGCACAAAACAAGAGAAGCCAATCATGATGGACTATTTTCACAGACAAGTACAACTTTGGGGAGAGCAAACACAACTCTCACTGCAAAATAAAAAGATAGCGATAATTGGAGCTGGAGGGCTTGGAAGCTCACTCTGCTATGCCTTGGGTGCTAGTGGAATTGGAGAGATACACATCATAGATTTTGATGAAGTTTCCACGCATAACATTCATCGTCAAATCGCTTTTAAGATTGGCGATGAGGGGAGTAACAAAGCAGAAATAAATGCTCAAATTTTAGAGCAAAGATGCCCTTACGTAAGAGCTATTGCACATAAGTGTACGTTTGAAGAGTGGTGTAAAAAAGAGATAGCAGTTGATTTGCTCATTGATGCAACTGACAACCTTGAAACTCGTGCTCAGATAGATGACTATGCAAAAGAGAAGCGTACTTCTTGGATTTATGGAAGCGTAGAGGCATTTCATGGGCAAGTATGTTTTTTTGAAGAGTCATCTTTTAGAGACGCTTTTAAGATAACTTCTAAAACACCCGATGGTATAGCCACTCCTATTGTTATGCATATCGCCTCACTTCAGGCAAATTTGGCACTTAGATATTTAGCAGGGCTTAGTGTAAAAAAAGATAAGCTATACTATCTCTTTTTCAACAGTGACGGAGAGTTGGTCACTCAAAAATTTTCTCTATCAAGGAGTAGTCTATGAAATTTCTATCGCTAATTTTTCTTCTTTTTATAAATATTTTTGCTGCACAGAGTGTAGATATAACGCAAAAACCAAAGGCTGATTTAGAGGCTATTGAGCATCATGCTATAAGGTTTGGATCAGGCGAGATGAGCAAAGTCTATGTTTTTGTGGACCCATTATGCCAATACTCAAAAGCTCTTATGAAAAAGATTGATGAAAATAAAATGCTTCAGCTTACAAACAGTTACTATATCTTTATGTATAGACTTCCGCGCCTTGATTCAGAGAAGAGTATGCAATATATCTTAGAAGCTAAAGATAGAAAAGAAGCCCTTGTGGAGGTTATGATTGATGAGGAGATTATAGATGTGAGCGACTTGGTAGCCAAGCCTCAAACGCTCAAAGCGCTAAAGGAGATTGCAGAAGTTGCATCTACTTTAGAGATGACACAGCGTCCATATATGATCTCTTTTGACAAAGATTCAAAATTTTGCAGAGTCTCTGAGGGAAGTGCCTCTTGTTTAGATGAATTTGAGTAATCATTTACTTCCCGCTAGTAGATTTTAGATATAATTTCGCCCACAATAAAGGGCATAAACGATGAATTTTGAACCATATCCATTTGAAAAACTAACCACTTTGCTTCAAGGTATTACTCCAAATTGTGAGTATGAAGCCTCAATCCTAACGATAGGCGAACCGCAGTTTGAAACACCTCATTTCATACAAAAAGCTCTTTGCAATAGCGCCTCAGAGCTTAGAAAATACCCTAAGACAATAGGCGAAGATGAACTAAGAGCTGCTCAAAGAGAGTTTGTTGAAAAAAGATTTAATGTTAAACTAACAGACAAAGAGATAATTCCAACTTTTGGAACAAGAGAAGTTCTGTTTAACTTTCCTCAATTTTTTCTCTTTGACAAAAAAGAGCCTACTATCGCTTTTACAAACCCTTTTTATCAGATATACGAGGGAGCTGCTATCGCCTCTAGAGCAAAGAGTATTCATCTCAACTTGACGCAAGAAAATGGCTTCAAGCCTGAAATAGATGAAGAGAAACTCTCCTCTTGTGATTTAGTTATTTTAAACTCTCCAAACAATCCAACAAGCTCAACACTAACTCTTGAAGAGCTTTCACAGTGGGTTAAACTAGCTCTAAAATATGACTTTGTGCTCTTAAATGATGAGTGTTACAGTGAGATATATACAAAAAATCCCGTTCCTTCACTGCTTGAAGCCTCAATTCATGCTGGAAATGAGAGTTTTAAAAATATTTTAGTTATCAATTCTATCTCAAAACGCTCATCCGCTCCAGGACTTCGTTCTGGATTTATCGCTGGAGATGAGACTATACTAAAAGAGTATATAAATTATAGAACATACATAGGATGTGCCTCCCCTCTTCCACTGCAAAGCGCGGCGGCAGCGGCTTGGAGAGATGAAGAGCATGTAGAGATTGCAAGAGAGATTTACAAAAAAAACTTTGAAGCAGCACACGAAATTTTGGGTGCAGAGATTCCAGAGGCTACTTTTTATTTATGGTTAAGAGTTCCAAATGCATTGGAATTTACAAAAAAACTCTATCAAGAGTACAATGTAAAAGTTCTGCCAGGCGAATATTTAGGCAGAGATGATGAAAATGGTTTTAATCCTGGAAGAGATTTTATAAGAATCGCTCTTGTAGAAGATACACAAAAAATCAAAAGTGCACTAGAAAGATTAAAGGAGTGTTTATCATGAGCAGTATTGAAATATTAAAAGAAGAGGTGCTAAAAGCGCAAAGAGATGGCGATATAGCTTCACTTTATGTGCTTGAGCAACGTGCACATGAGACATTTGATGAAGATACACTTGGTGCTTTTTATGCAAATATTTTAGATTTAGCGCTAGAGAGACTAACAGATACTTTAGAGTCTCATAGAGCAATGGATATGGATGAAGTTCAAGATTTCGCCACACTTAGAGCGCTTTATGAGTATGCCATTGAGAACTACAGTGCTGGTAAAATCTCTGATGCAAGTGCGCTTTTTGAAGTTTTAAGCGGACTTAGCAACTCAAAAGAGTTTTCAAATGCACTCAAAATTCACCACCTTGCTTCTGCAGAAGATATCTCGCTTGATGATTTTATTGACAATATTGCTGATTTAGATGCAACTACGGAGGCTGGAACTTTTTACATAAGCTCTTTTAGTGCTAATGAGGTACAAAAATTGCTAGAAAACTCCCAAATAGATGGGGAGTAACTCTATGAAAATTCATTTTATCGGTATTGGCGGAATTGGCATATCTGGCTTGGCGCAATATATGAGATACAAAGGGCATGAAATTAGCGGTTCTGATATATCTGAGACTGTTATTACTAAGAAACTTCGCTCTCTTGGCATAAAAGTTACAGTTCCACACGATGCTTCTGCTATAAGCAATCAAGATTTGGTTATTCACTCTGCAATCATACGTCCTGATAACCCAGAAATCATAGAAGCAAAAGCAAAAGGGATAGAGGTTCTTGCCAGACGTGAAGCACTACTTCGCATTTTAGACACCTCTAAAGTTTACTCTATCGCTGGTGCTCATGGAAAAAGTACAACTACTGCGATACTAAGCGCTATTATGGATGGTTCAGCGATTATAGGTGCTGAATCAAAGGCTTTTGGCTCAAATGTAAGATATGACGCTAGTAGTGACGTTATGATTTTTGAAGCAGATGAGAGTGATGGAAGTTTTATAAATTCAAATCCTCACTGCGCTATTGTTGTAAATGCTGAGCCAGAACATATGGAGTACTACGACTACAACTTCGAACTCTTTTATGACTCATATAAAACTTTTATAAAATCTGCACCATGTCGTATTTTAAATGCAGAAGACCCATTTTTAAGTAAATTAATTGATGAAGTTGAAGCAAACTGGCTCTATCCAAGCAAAGAGATTACAGAACTAAAATTTGTACTTATCGATGATGAACCACATACTAGATTTACTCTAAGAGATTTGGGAAGTTTTGATGTTTGGGGATTTGGAAAGCATATAGCGCTTGACGCATCTTTGGCGATTTTGGCAGCAAATGAGTCTATGGATATTGAGTTGATACGAGAGAAGATATTGACTTTTAAAGGTATTAAAAAGCGTTTTGATATCGTTGGAGCGCAGAGTGATAGAGTGATTATAGATGATTATGGTCACCATCCAACAGAGATAAAGGCGACTTTTGAATCTCTCAAAGAGTATGCCCTTCTTAAAGGTTTCGACAAAATTACCGCTATCTGGCAACCACATAAATACTCTCGCACTATTGATAACTTAGAAGAGTTTATAAACTGTTTTGAAGGTGCGGCAGAGCTTATAATACTTCCCGTATGGTCAGCTGGAGAGGCGATGAGAGAGATTGATTTTAAAGAGAAGTTTAAACGATACAACTTAACGATGGCAGATAACATCTCAAGAGCAAATAACACTATTACTATCATTAAAGATAAAACAGAGCTTAAAACTCTTGACAAAGGCCTAATAATCGGCTTTGGCGCTGGAGATTTAACTTATCAGATAAGAGGAACTGCTTAATGTCTTATTTAATTGGACTAGTTGTTGTAGGACTATTTTTTTTAGCACTTCACTACTTTACAGACCTATCTCATAAGCAAAAAATAGTAGTAACTGTTGTAGCTCTATCCATCGTTTTATCTGCTGTTATTTTTAATAGCTACGCAGACAAACAAAGAGAGAGAATGATGAGCGTAGTTATAAAATTTAATCAAAACAGCACTGTAAATTGTGATGGAGTGGATGTAAATAGCACAAACTACACACTAAGTATCGGTACTTATACTTTTATAGGCAAAGAAAAAACTCCATTTTATGGTCAGATGATTAGTGCATCTAAATGCGAATAGATGCTCCAACAAAGATTGATTTACTCATCAATCAACTCGATTTAAACGAGCATATAACCTCTTTTAAAAGTTTCTTCTCTCGTGATGACTCTCTCTTTATGGATGGCGACCAAGAGCTTCACTATCGCTATATAAAAGCTCTTGACGCCATAGAGTTTAAAGCTCCTCCAAAAGTAGCCGACTTTACAAATATAAA
>CAMBTK010000027.1 GCA_945870785.1 Sulfurimonas crateris | reverse complement strand
CGCTCTTCACGGTCTACTTTAATACTGATAAAATGTTTATTTAATATATCTGCGCACTCTTTGTTTTCAAAAACATTCTCCTCCATAACATGACACCAGTGACAAGAAGAGTAACCAATGGAGATAAATATAGCTTTGTTTTCATCTTTTGCTTTTTTAAAAGCTTCATCGCACCATGGGTACCAATCAACTGGATTATTTTTGTGCTGTTGCAGGTAAGGAGAGTCCTCTTTTTCTAATCTGTTTGACATAATAATTCTCTGTATTTTAATTTTTTGTAGAGTAGATAAATGTTGCTAATTTTGCGCTTAAATGATAAGTCTAAGTTTTACGATAAGTATTTAGAGTTTTCATAAAGTTTACACTTAAAATGTTATAATTTACTCACATTTTATAAATCTGGACAATTAATTCATGAAAAAAATCATTTTATTTCTACTTTCATCCCTCTTTTTACTTGCTGCACAACCAAAATTTTTGATGCCTGATGAGGCATTTATGCCATCGGTTAAGTTAAATGAGAAGATGCAGTTAGAGGCTACAATTGGGCTTGGTAAAGATATATATGTTTATGAAGAGTCGGTTAAGTTTGAGCTAAAAGATGCAAAGGGCATAAAGATTAAAGATATAGTCTCTCCTAAGAGTGTAGAGCATCATGAAGATAAGGTCTATCTTGAGTCTCCTACTTTTTTAATCTCTCTTGATAAGGATGCAGGTGTAGATGGAGTTAAAAATATCACGTTAAATTTCTCATTTCAAGGGTGTTCAGAGCAGGGACTTTGTTATGAGCCAGATACAAAATCTTATACATTTGAGATAGACAGTTCAAATCTTGAAGTAGCATTAGATAAAGAGAGTTTGCCAAAAGTAGAGACAAAAGCAGAACTAAAAATAGAAGCCAAGACAGAGACAAAAGAGCTATCAGAGAGCGACTCAATTGCAGATACCATAAAAGAGGGCAGTATAGCTCTTATCTTAGTGACATTTTTAGGCTTTGGTCTTCTCTTGGCACTTACTCCATGCACATTTCCTATGATTCCTATCATCTCTGGTATCATCATCTCTCAAGGGGAGGGGATTACTACCAAAAAAGCCTTTATGCTCTCTTTGGTTTATGTCTTAGCTATGGCAGTGGCATATACGATAGCTGGAGTTTTAGCAGGTCTCTTTGGCTCAAATCTTCAAGCAACGCTTCAGGCTCCATGGGCAATATACTCATTTTCTGCAATTTTTGTAGCACTTGCACTTAGTATGTTTGGCTTTTATGAATTAAAACTTCCAGACTCTTTTGTTGCAAAGATAAGCTCAAATCACCATACAAACCGCAATGGATATGCAGGAGTTGCTATTATGGGCTTTTTATCTGCCCTGATTGTTGGACCTTGTGTTGCTGCTCCTCTTGCTGGTGCGCTGGTTTATATCGGGCAGACAGGAGATGCGCTACTTGGCGGTGCGGCTCTTTTTGCTATGAGTATAGGAATGGGGCTTCCTCTTATCTTGGTTGGTGTAAGTGCTGGTAAGTTTATGCCTCGCCCTGGCGCATGGATGACTATGGTTAGCGCTGTATTTGGGGTTATGATGCTAGGTGTTGCTATCTGGATGCTTGAGCGTGTTGTAGATGAGAGCGTAATCGTGCTTCTTAGTGTAATGCTTGGAGTTGGATTTGCGACCTATTTTGGAGCATTTGATAAAGATGCACATCTATTTAGAAGAACTATCTCTATCCTTGTTTTTATCTACTCTGTATCTCTTTTTGTTGGCTTGATGGCAGGTTCATACAACATGATAAAACCGCTTGGATTTTTAAAGTCATCTTCTGGCACGAGTAGCCAAAGTGTTAAATCTGCACATTTAGAATTTAAAAAGGTAACTTCTATTTCAGAGCTTGATAAGGTTTTAGAAGCAAATAAGGGGAAGAAAATTATTTTGGATTTTAGTGCAGAGTGGTGCGCTGTTTGTAAAGAGCTAGATAAAAAAACATTCTCAGATGAAGCAGTAAAAGCAAAGATGAGTGAGTTTGTGCTCGTAAGAGCAGATGTTACGCAAAACACTCAAGAGCAAAAAGATCTAAGTAAAAAATATGGAGTTTTTGGTCCACCTGTAATCATCTTTTTTGACAAAGAGTCAAACGTAATAAGCTCAAAAACAGTCGTTGGCTTTATAGAAGCTGATAAGTTTGTAGAGCATTTAAAGAGCATATAACATAAAATATGTGCTAGAATTACCAAAAAATTTATAAAAGGGGGAGATATGAAGAGAGTCGAAAATATTTGTGATTTTAAACTATTAAAGCTCTCTTTGCTCTCTAAGCCTTGTTATTGCAATATATTTTTTGCTCTAAAGACAAGAACTTCTCTTTTGATAAATCATTTTATTCCTCGCTGTCCATACTATACAACTTACTTTGCGTTTAGACGCACAGGCGTACATCCTCCTCTCTAATATCCTTTTTTTACAAAATCATTACAAAAAAATAGAAAAAAATAATGACACAAGGATGTTTTAATGTCAAAAAATTACATAGTTGGTTTCCCACGTATAGGGGAGCAAAGAGAGTTAAAGAGAGTTTTAGAAGAGTTTTGGGCAAAAAAATGCTCATTTGAAATGGTTACAAAAGTAGCTTCTGAGTTAAAAAAAAGACATTGGGAGTATCAAAGAGATGCAGGAGCAGAGTTTATAAGCTCCAACGATTTTTCACTCTATGACAATATGTTAGACACCTCGGTAATGCTAGGTGCAATTCCAAAGAGATTTGCCAATCTTGTGGGCGAGGAGCTCTACTTTGCAATGGCAAGAGGCAATGCTTCAAGCGTAGCTATGGAGATGACAAAGTGGTTTAATACAAACTACCACTACATAGTTCCAGAGTTAAGTTTGGATGATGAGTATCTGCTTAACGCTTCAAAAATAGTAGATGAGTACAATGAAGCAAAAACTCTTGGCATAAAAACAAAGATAAATATAATCGGACCTATAACTTATCTAGGGCTTAGTAAAAGAGCAGACGGTGGCGATGTTTATGAGCTTTGGGGCAAAATATTGCCGATTTATGAAGAGCTTTTAAAAGCTATAAGCAGACTCGATGAGAGAATCACTGTGCAGATTGACGAGCCAATTTTTGTAAAAGAGTTAGATATCAAAGTCTTGAGTTTGATAAAACCGACTTACGATAGACTTTGCGCAGTTTCGCCAAACATAAAAATTGCTGTTGTTACATATTTTGAGCACTCAAACGAAGCGACAAAAGTTTTAGTTCATACACCAATCTGGGCATTGGGACTTGATTTTTTATATGGAGAAGAAAATTTAAAATCACTTGATATCATAGCTATGAGTGGCAAAGAGCTTATCGCAGGGGTAGTTGATGGCAGAAATATATGGAGATGTGATATAGAAAAAAGTGTTGAGCTATTGAGAGATATCTCAAATTTTGTAAGTAAAGATAGAATTTTAATCTCCTCATCTTGTTCACTTCTTCATATACCTTTTACTATAAAGTATGAGGAGAAGATGAGTGGTGAGATAAAAGAGTGGCTAAGTTTTGCGCTTGAAAAACTCTCTGAAATATCGCTTATATCAAAAATCTTTTTTGAAGGAGAGTGTAGTTTGGATGAGGCTCAAAAAAGCTCACTCGTAAACAATAGAGATGCAAATATAAAGAGAAGAAATTCGACTCTCATCCATAATAAAGCTGTACAAGAGAGAGTAAATAGTCATTCAAAACTTCAAAGAGATGGAGATGCAAAAGAGAGATTAAAACTCCAAAGAGAGATTTTTAGATACGAGGATTTAGTAACAACAACCATCGGCTCATTCCCTCAAACTCCAGAGTTAAGACGTGCTAGAAGTGACTTTAAAGCCGCTCTTATCTCAAGTGATGAGTATGAGAGTGAGATAAAAAAGTATATAGATGAGTGTGTGCTATTTCAAGAAGAGTGCGGACTAGAAGTTTTAGTTCATGGTGAGCCAGAGAGAAACGATATGGTTGAGTATTTTGGTGAACAGCTAAATGGATATGGATTTAGCCAAAATGGGTGGGTTCAAAGCTATGGAAGCAGATGTGTAAAACCGCCATTTATCTATGGAGATATAAGCAGACCTCGCCCTATGACGATTGATTGGATAGCTTACGCACAAAGTAAAACAAACAAGATTATGAAAGGGATGCTAACGGGTCCCGTAACCATCCTAAACTGGTCGTTTGTGCGTGATGATATGCCAAGAGGAGAAGTTTCAAAGCAGATAGCTGTTGCTCTTAGTGATGAGATAGATGATTTGCAAAGAGCAGGTATAAAAATCATACAGGTTGATGAAGCGGCATTTAAAGAGGGGTATCCGCTAAGAAGAGCGAAGATAAAAATATATGAAGCGTGGGCGACTAGAGATTTTAAAATCGCTGTTAGTAGTGCAAAAAAAGAGACACAAATCCACACTCATATGTGTTATAGCGAGTTTAATGACATTATAAATACCATAGAAGATATGGATGCAGATGTTATCTCCATAGAGACTGCAAGAAGTGGCAATGAACTACTAAAAATATTTAAAAAAGTAGGATATACAAAAGAGGTAGGGCCTGGTGTTTATGATATACACAGCCCAAGAATCCCGAGTGTTGAGGAGATTGTAAAGCAGATAGAACTTCTGCTTGAGGTTTTGCCAAAAGAACAACTTTGGATAAATCCAGATTGTGGATTAAAAACAAGAAAATGGGAAGAGGTAAAACCAAGTTTAAAAAATATGGTTAAAGCGGTGAAAATCGTAAGAGCAAAGCTAAACGTTTAGCTTTTGTAGAAGACTCTCTTTGCAAAAAAAAGCAAAGAGGGTTTGTCTATTTTATGTTGCTAGAAGCCACAAAAGAGGCTAGTTTTTTGATAAACTCATTAGGGTTGGTGTCTGCTATCTCTTGAGCTAGGATTTTATCTGCTCCATCGCCGAGTATCTTTTTAAACACGGCTTTAATATCTTCTATATCGCCTCTGTTTTCAAGTCTGCGTCTAAGACCTATCGCATTTAAGCCTTTGATAGTAGCTTTATTGCCCTCTACTAGCATAAATGGTGGGATATCGCTATCTACAACAGATGCACCGCCGATCATAACTCCTGTCCCTATCGTGTTGTTTGCTTCTATCACGCTAAATCCGCCAAGAATAACTCTCTCTTGACATCTAACATTTTCATAAAGTCTTACCGCATTTGTTACGATACAAAAGTCACCAAGCTCTACTCCGCTAAATATTTGAACATACCCCATTAAAAAGTTGTTAGCACCTATAACTATCTTTTTATTGCTTCCATCTTCACTCTCTTGAGAACCGATTTGAGTAAACTCTCTGATATGCGTTTTTTCACCTATCTTTATATCTGAGTTCTCATTTCCAATAGTAGAAAAACTAAAGATTCTTACGTCCTCATCAACTTCAAGCTTACCCTTTAGGATAATATTTGATTGTAGTATTACGCCATCTTTTAGCACAACATCTTTGCCGATATTACAAAATGGACCTATGATTACATTCGAAGCGATTTTAGCACCATCTTCTATGATTACGCTTGAGTGGATACTATTTTTGTTTTGTGACATTATTTACTCGCAATTTCTAATGTAATTATGCTATCTTCGATAGAAGCCAAAGAGCCTCTGTCTCCACTCTCTAAGTAGTTTATAAATGCTTCAAGCTCATCGCTTAGAGCATTGCTTCTGCTTACAAAACAGTTTTTTGTAATATGTGAAGATGGATTTATATTTATACGTTCAGTGAGTGTTTGAGATAGTAAGTCAGCTTCAAAAAACTTGATTTTACTATGTTCATCAACTCTACAAGCCACGCTTATAGCTCTTTTTCTATATGGTGTGAGCCAGTTTGTTGCGATATCCCCGATGATATTTCCCTCAAGTTCAAACGCTAAGATAGCGTTGTCCTCATGAGTTTTATGAATTTTTTGAGATTTGAAAACAGCACTTTTTATAATATTTTTTTTAGTGATAAATCTAATCAAATCGCTATCATGAACAGATAAATCCGTCAAAATTCCAACATCTGCTATGCGTTCTGGAAAAGAGCCACTTCTAACAATAGAGATAGATAAAATCTCATGCTCTTTTATCTCATTTATGAGAGATTTTACAACAGGATTATATCTCTCAATATGCCCTACACAGCTCTTAATGTTGCTCTCTTGTATTGCTTTTAGTATCTCTTTTGCATCTTCAACACTTGATGCTGCTGGTTTTTCTATAAAAATATCAATGCCACGCAAAGCACACTTTAGAGCTGCTTCTTTATGTAGAAATGTAGGCGTTACAATGATGAGAGCATCAGGTTTTACTTCATCTAGCATCAAATCCAAATCATAGTAAAAAGGCTCCTCAAACTCGCCATTTTTAACAACATCACAAAGAGCAACTACTTTAGCAGATGGTATCTGCTTTAGCGTGTTGTAATGGTTTTTCCCCATTACACCAAGTCCGAGAATCGCAATTTTTTTCAATAATTAACCTTTAATGGCAGCAACAACAAAATCTTGCTCTGCTTCACTTAAAAACGCGCTCATTGGAAGTGACATAATTTGTGTAGAGATTAATTCACTAAGAGGAAAATCCCCATCACCATAACCTAGATATTTAAAAGCTTCTTGTAAGTGAAGAGGTACAGGGTAGTGAACAGCAGTTGGAACACCAAGAGCAGATAGTTTTTCAACCATTGCTTCTCTATCTTTTACTCTGATTGAGTATTGAGCATATACACTTACGTTTCCATCAGCAATTTTTGGAGTTACAACGTCTGCGTCTTCAAGCAGATCACTATATCTGCTACCTATCTCATCTCTTAATCTTGCTTCTTCTTCAAAATGTTTTAGTTTTACATTTAATATCGCTGCTTGAACTGCATCAAGACGGCCGTTAATTCCGATATATTTATGTTTGTATCTCTCATTTTGCCCATGATTTAATAGCATTCTCATCTTTGATGCTAACTCATCATCACTTGTAAAGATAGCCCCGCCATCACCATAAGCACCAAGAGGCTTAGATGGGAAAAAGCTTGTACATGCGATAGTTGAGAGGTTACATGATTTTTTACCATTATAAGATGCACCAAAACTTTGACAAGCATCTTCTATAACTACAAGGTTATGTCTTTTTGCTATCTCGTTGATTTTGTCCATATCTGCGCATTGACCATAGAGTGAAACAGGGATAATCGCTTTTGTTCTCTCAGTGATAACCGCTTCAATCTTAGTTGGGTCTATGTTGTAGCTCTCTTCGTCAATATCAACAAAAACACTCTTAGCGCCTAAAAGAGCGATAACCTCAGCAGTTGCGATAAAAGTAAATGGAGTTGTGATGATCTCATCACCTTCGCCAATATCAAGAGCCATAAGAGCTAAAAGAAGAGCGTCTGTTCCACTGCTACATCCAATCGCATGATTTGCACCAGTATAAGCTGCTAGATTTTTCTCTAACGTGTTTAATTTCTCTCCGCCGATAAACTGCGCTGAATTAAAGACTTCCATAACTTCACTGTTTATCTCTGTCTCATATTTTTTGTATTGTGCTTGTAGGTCTATAAAGTTTATTTTCATTTAGTTTTTATCCTAGTAATTAAATCTATTTAAGATTTTTCGACGATTTTCGCAACTGTTTTTGAACTGCCGTGTTTCAAATAGCCTCTAAGCGCTTTTGAGTCACTCAAAAACTTCTCTCTGTCATACTCATGGTACGACTTTAAGAGATTTTCTTTTGTGACATCCTCTTGTATAAATTCGGGGTGAAGCACCACGCCTTTAAACTTTGAGAACATTATATTTGCAAGACCGATATACTCTAGCTTGACAAGTCTACTTGCTATAAAGTAGTCAAACCCCTTAGCAATATATGTCAAAATAAAAGGCGTTCCGATTAGTGAAGCCTCTAGTGTTGCCGTCCCGCTACATATAAAAGCAAAATCCGCTTCAAGAAGCGTCTCATGCGTATTGTAAGCTATTTTAAAACCCGCAAGATTACCATAAACTTCTTTTATATCTTCTTTAGAAAAGTGTTTTGGAATGATGATAATTGACTCTGCATCAAGCTCTTTTTGAAGCTCTATAAAGATTGGAAGAAGCTTTTTTATCTCGCCCCTTCTGCTCCCTGGCATAAAGACTACTTTTTTTACTTCTTCTCTTAGAGTCTCTTTAAACTCAGATATCTGATCAAGCAGAGGATGTCCAACATATGTGATTGGCGCAGTTTTAGAGTAGTAGTCTTTTTCAAACGGCAAGATAGAAGCAAGATGGTCTATCGTTTTTTCAAGTATTGGGATACGCTTTTTTTTCCAAGCCCATGCTTGAGGCAAAATGTAATAGATAATCTCTTTAGTTGGATATTTTTTTTTGATTTTTTTGGCAAGTGGAAGGTTGAATCCAGAGGAGTCTATGAGTAAAACTTTATCAACATCTTTAGCTAATTCAAGCATCTCATTGTTTAGTTTTATAAAAAAAAAGAGTTTCTTTATAGCATCAATAAAACCCATGATAGAGAGAGCTCTTAAATCAACTATGCTATTTCCCAAATCTCTATCAAAAATACCGATAAATTCTATATCATCGCTTAACTCTTTTTTTAAAGATTTTAGATGTATATTTGCAGAGTGCTCTAGCGCACTTACCAAAATCTTCATGAACCTCCATCTCCCTCTCTATAAAAATTATCATCATACTTTTTTTTACTATCTTCTTTTACATAGTTGTACATAAAAATTGATAAGTTTTCTATATCGTCGTCGCTCAAATTAAGAGCAAAGGGTATCATCATGTCTTGTTGCTGATTTTCAGAAATCTTAGAGCGAAATCTCTTGAGTTTATAAGACATATAACCTTTTGCACGATTTGCAAGATATGGATAGTTATGCATCCCCTCTAAATCTCTTCCATGACAGCTAAAACACCCATTTTTCATATATACGTTTTTTCCTAACTCGTATGGTGTTGAAGCTTTTGTAAACGAGACAAGTAGCAGAAGAAAAAATAAAAAACGCAATTCTAAGCCTTTGTTGTTTATAATTTTAGCATTATACCAAATCCATTTTTTTAAAGAGGGCAGTGTTTATGATTTTTAAGAACGCGATTGTATGTGACGTTAATGGCGAGAGAGTTTGTGATGTAAGAGTTGAAAATGGGCTCTTTTGCGAGATTGGTTTAGATATAAAGGGTGAAGAAGAAGTTGACGCAAAAGGGTTGTATCTTATACCACTGCTAGTAGATTTAAATATAAAAACATCAGATTCTAACCTAAATGCTAAAAATATAAAAGCAGTCTCAAATGAGGCGCTAAAGGCTGGAATAGGGCATATAGTGCTTAGTCCAGATTCTACCCCTGCTATTGATAATGAGATAGTTTTAGAGTTTGCTCAAAATGGACTTCATGAGCTCCATGGCGCAAAAGTTGATTTGATGATAAACACGCTTAAAGAAGACGCAACTCTTAGCAACATCGCAATTTTGTTAAAACGTGGAGCAGTCGCACCTTATATGAGTACAATCGCAAAAAATGATGTAGCCATAAAGATAGCGCAGTATGCCCAAATGTATGGAGTAACTATCTTTTGTAAAGCAGAGGATAACTCACTAATCTCAAGTGGTGTTATGCTTGATGGCGATGTCAGCTCTAAGCTTGGTCTTGCTGGGATTCCTGATTTGAGCGAAGTGTTACATGTCTCTCGTATGATTGAGATTGCAAGACACTTTGATATAAAGATACTTTTTAAAGCCATCGCTTCTCCACGCTCTATATATCTAATAAATAAAGCAAAATCGGAGGGTGTAAAGGTTACGTGTGAAGTATCTATTCATCATATATTAAACTCTGATGAGGCTTGTAAAAATTTTAATACAACTGCAAAATTAAATCCGCCACTAGCTTCAAAAAAAGATATGAATCTTCTTCAAGAAGCGCTTAAAAACTCTCAAATAGACATACTGACAACGCTTCATCAACCAAGCTCTCCTGTGAGTAAAGAGGTTGCTTTTTATGATGCTGCTTATGGGTGTGAGGGCTTGTCATACGCTATGAGCCTATACTACACAAAACTTGTAAAGAGCGAGATGATACCTATGAACAGGCTCTTAGAGCTGTGTGTTAGAAATCCTCTAAAAGCCATTGGAAAAGATGGCGCAGAGATAAAAGTAGGAGAGAGAGCCTCTTTTATGCTCTTTGATCCAAGTAAAAAAGTTACTATGGATGAGAAGTTGTCCCTTTATAGCGGTGAGGAACTTTATGGCGAGATTAGAGAGGTTTTTAACTTCTAATATGATAATATTCCAAAAAAATTACAAGGAGACAATAAAATGCTACATGAATACCGTGATATCATAACTCATATGAAAGAAACAGGAAGCGAAAATGCTCACTTTTTAAGAATCTTCAACAAGCACAATGAGCTAGACGATAAGATATTAAAAGCTGAAAAAAGTGAAATCATACTTACTGATATGGAACTAGAAACTCTTAAAAAAGAGAAGTTATTGCTTAAAGATGAGGCGTATTCTATCCTTATGACATACAAAAAAGAGCATAGTCTTTAATCCATCAATATGATGGATTAGGCTCTTTTTCTATAAAATTCCGCTTTAAATTCTCCGTAACAATCATTTAAAATTGCTTCTCTAGCTTCTCTCATAAGATTAAGATAATAGTGTAAATTATGAATAGTCGCAAGTCTGAAGTATGCTATCTCACGAGCACGGAAAAGATGGTTGAGGTAAGCTCTTGAGTATCTTTTGCATGTTAAACACTCACACTCGCTATCTACTGGAGTATTATCCTCTTTAAATGTCGCGCCTTTTATGTTTAATCTTCCAAATGAGGTAAAAAGTGTTCCGTTTCTTGCATTTCTTGTTGGCATAACGCAGTCAAACATATCTATACCGCGCTCTATATTTTCTATCAAATCCTCAGGCGTTCCAACACCCATCAAGTAACGAGGTTTATCTGTTGGCATGTATTTTGTTGTATGCTCGACTGTATCGTACATCTCGTTGTTTAACTCGCCAACACTAAGTCCGCCAATAGCAAAACCATCAAAATCAAGAGCGCAAAGCTCAGTTGCACTCTTTGTACGAAAAGCTTTGTCTGTTCCGCCTTGGATAATGGCAAAGATATTTTGCTCTACACCGACACCCTCTTTTTGTTTTGCTCTGAAGTACTCAATGCTCTCTTTTGCCCATGCAGTCGTTCTCTCAATGCTTAATGCTATGCGTTCTTGAGTAGCTGGAAGAGCGACAAGATCATCTAAAATCATCATGATGTCAGAGCCAAGATTGTGTTGGATGTCGATAACCTTTTTCGGCGTAAAGAAGTGTTTGCTTCCGTCTATGTGGCTTCTAAACTCTATACCGTTTTGTGAAGCTTTAGAGATGTCGCTTAGGCTAAACGCCTGAAAACCGCCACTGTCTGTTAAAAAACTCTTTGGGTAAGTTGTAAAGCCGTGAAGTTTTCCCATCTTAGCAACAGTCTCATCCCCTGGGCGAAGATACATGTGGTAAGTATTTGCCAAAATTATCTCTGCACCAAGAAGTTCTAAAACATCTTCCATATCAAGAGCCTTGACACTCCCAAGAGTTCCAACAGGCATAAAAACAGGAGTTTTTATAGTTGAATGGGCTGTTTTAATGGTACATGCACGAGCATTTTTTGAAGTGGCTTCTAAAGTAAATTCCATAAATAATATTCCTAAAGCATATAATTTTTTGACATTATAACATTAACTGAAATTTCTCGCTTTTTGTGCAGGTTGTTACTGGAATATACAGCTTTAATTAAAGTTATTTATCTGTATTTTTTCAACCAATATAAAGAAATGGTACTAGAATGATACAATCAAATAAAAGAAGGCAAAGCAGATGACTAAAACATTGATTAAAAATATTGATGCAATCCCACCACTCCCAGAATCAGTACAGGATGTTGAGAGAATATATAGAGATGAAAACAGCACGTTTGAAGATATGCAAAAGGCTATCGAAAAAGACCCGATTCTAACAGCAGATATACTTAGGATTGCAAATTCACCTATGTACGGCATATCTAGAACTGTAAATAGCGTAAAACAAGCAGTCTCACTACTTGGCAAAGATGCGATTAGAGCATTTGTTTTAAATAGCGCAGTTAATGCTTCTTTTAAGATTGATTTGTCTCCTTATAGTATGACAAAAGAGCAGTTTGCATATGCTTGTGAGAGACAATTGGCACTTATGATAAATTGGCTTATTCGTACTCAAGCAAAACGTTTAGGAATCCTTGCACCAGCCGCATTTTTAGTTGATATAGGTCGTGTGATAATCAGTAAAACAATCATAGAAGATGGCAGAGCAGATATAGTAAAAGAGTCATTGGGCAGTGCAGAAGATATAGCTCGTGCAGAAAAGAGTGCTTGTGGTATGCAAACAACAGATGTAACGGCAACTCTTTTTAATAACTGGAAATTAGACCCAGAAATCATCCACGTTATAAGATATAGCGATGACCCAGAAGGAACGATGGATGAAGATAGAGAAATGGCAGCACAGCTAAAGGCTATTAGAGAAACAGTTCTTCCAAATGGAGAGATAACAAAAGAATCAATAGCAATAGCAAAAGCAACCATAGAAGAGTTCAATCTAAATTTAGAGAGTTATGAAAAAGCACTAGAGAAAGTTTTAAACTCTTAACCTGTAAATTTTGGGACGTTAGAAATTTCTCCCTACAAAGTTTCACATCTGCTTTCATGACTTACCTCTACACTGTATAAAACCTCTTTTCGAGCAAACGCTTGAAAATGAGGAAGCAATAACAAAATAAGTTTAAGTCCTTTTAGGGTAAAATCGCAAAAAAATTTGCAAGGTGAATTTATGGCAACTATCGGAATGAGTGATATCAAAAAAAATATTCGTCTTATAATAGGCGAAGTACCATATAAAGTGGTGGAGTTTCAACATGTAAAACCTGGTAAAGGTGCTGCGTTTGTTCGTATGAAAGTTAAGAGCTTTTTAAATGGCAAAGTTGTTGAGAAGACTGTTCATGCTGGAGATAAATTTGAAGTTCCTGAGATAACTTTTAAAACTATGCAGTATCTTTATGATGATGGTGAGCAGTATCAGTTTATGGATAATGATACTTATGAGCAGATAGGTCTTAGCTACGAGCAGTGTGATGACGCTTCAAAGTGGTTTAAAGATGGTATCCAAGTTGATATGATTTTTTACAAAGGAAACGCTATCTCTGTAAGTGCTCCTGAGGTTATGGAACTAGTAATTACTGACACTCCTCCAAACTTCAAGGGTGACACATCAAGTGGAAGTAAAAAACCTGCAACTCTTGAGACTGGCGCTGTTGTTCAAGTGCCTTATCACGTTCTTGAGGGCGACACAATTAAAGTAAATACTGTTGATTGTGAATATCTAGAAAAAGTAAAATAAAACCCCATAAACACGACTTTGCTCGTGTTTATATCTATCTCGTAACTTCCTCTTAAACTCATTTTTACTATAATCCTAAGCTTTAAACAATAAGTACAAAAGGTTATAAAATGAGCGCTCAGCCCTTTACCCATCTTCATCTTCACACGGAATATTCACTTCTTGATGGTGCAAATAAACTAACAAATTTGGTAAAGCAGGTAAAAGAGCTCGGCATGAGTAGTGTCGCTATGACCGATCATGGCAATATGTTTGGAGCGATTGATTTTTATCAGCAGATGCGAGCCGCTGGGATAAAGCCTATTATCGGGATGGAAGGTTATATCCATAATGGCGAAACTATGGATGATAAAAGCTCAAAACAACGCTTTCATATCTGCCTTTTTGCAAAAAATCAAAAAGGTTATGAAAACCTTATGTATCTCTCTTCAAAAGCATTTATAGATGGCTTTTACTACTTTCCACGTATAAACAAAAATGAGCTAAGAGCGCATAGTGAAGGGCTTATATGCACCTCTGCATGTCTTCAAGGCGAGGTAAATTGGCATCTAAATCTATCAAATGATAGAAATGTAAAAAATGGCGCACTTGGATATGATGGCGCAAAAGCCGTTGCTCTGGAGTATAAAGATATATTTGGGGATGATTTTTACCTTGAACTTATGCGTCATGGCATAGGAGATCAGCTCTTTATAGATGAGCAGGTTTTAAAACTATCTAAAGAGTTAGATATAAAAGTAGTAGCTACAAATGATACACACTATACATTTGCAGAAGATGCTCAGTATCATGAAGCTTTTATGTGTATAGGGATGAATAAACTCTACGACGACCCAAATCGTATGCGTCACTCTGTTCATGAGTTTTATCTAAAGAGCCCAGCACAGATGGCGATGCTTTTTGCAGATATTCCTGAAGCTATTGAACATACACAAGAGATAGTTGAGAAGTGTAATTTGGAGCTAAAACTAGGTGACCCAATTCCTCCAAACTTTAAATTTTCAGCAGAGTATGCGCGAAATGATGGCTTAGAGATAAACAGCAGTGATAAAAATGAGATAGATGCCGAGTACTTTGTATATCGTTGTAAAATTGGGCTTGAAAATCGTTTAGTACATGTACCTGAAGATAAGCATCAAGAGTACAGAGATAGACTTGACTTTGAGATGAATGTTATTAACTCTATGAAGTTTCCTGGATATATGTTAATCGTTTGGGATTTTGTTAAAGTTGCCAAAGAGAAGGGTATAGCGGTTGGTCCAGGGCGAGGAAGTGCGGCGGGGAGCTTGGTTGCTTATTCGCTTGAGATTACCGACATCGACCCGATGAAGTATGATTTGCTTTTTGAGAGATTTTTAAATCCTGAGCGTGTAAGTATGCCCGATATCGATATGGACTTTATGCAGGCTCGTCGTGGTGAAGTGATAGACTATGTAGTAGAGAAATATGGACGAAATCAAGTAGCGCAAATTATCACTTTTGGTTCACTTTTGGCAAAAGGAGTAATCCGTGATGTTGCTAGAGTTTTGGATATGCCACTCTCTCAAGCTGACAAAATGGCAAAACTTGTTCCTGATGAGCTTGGAATCACCCTAAATGGAAGAACAAAAAATGGAGAGTTTATAGCTGGAGCTTTTCAAAAAGAGCCAAAATTAAAAGAATTAATAGATAGTGACGCAAACGCTGCAAGAGTTTGGGAATTTGCAAAAAAACTTGAAGGATTAAAGAGAAATTCTGGTATTCATGCCGCTGGAGTAGTTATATCAAACGAAGAGTTATGGAAAAAAACGCCTATTTATAAGCCTTCAGGCGAGGATGTTTTTGTAACTCAGTACTCTCTAAACTACCTTGAAGATGTAGACTTGATAAAGTTTGACTTTCTTGGTCTTAAAACTCTCGATGTAATCGATAACGCTATAAAGCTTATAAAGTTTCGTTACAACAAAGAGATAATCTGGCATGAGATAGATGAGAATGATGCAAAGGTTTATGAGGTTATAAGAGGCGGAAATACGGTTGGAATGTTTCAGATAGAGAGCTCTGGTATGCAAGATTTGAACAAACGACTAAAACCAGATAATTTTGAGGATTTGATTGCGGTTTTAGCGCTCTATCGTCCAGGGCCAATGGAATCTGGAATGCTTGAAAGCTTTATCGAGAGAAAACACGGCAGAGAGAAAATAGAGTACACTTTTGATAGTATGGAGCCTATACTTAAAAACACATACGGAGTCATCGTCTATCAAGAACAGGTTATGCAGATAGTACAGAGTGTTGGTGGTTTTTCTCTTGGTTATTCAGACATTATCCGCCGTTCTATGGGTAAGAAAAAGGATATGTCCGTTTATAACGATGAGTTTGCAAGGGGAGCTCAGAGTCAAGGGCTTGACTACGCCGAGGCTTCAAAACTCTTTGATTTGATTGAAAAGTTTGCTGGGTACGGTTTTAACAAATCACACTCTGCGGCTTATGCGATGGTTACCTTTCAAACAGCATGGCTAAAAACTTACTATCCTAACGAGTTTATGGCGGCACTTCTAACGTCTGATAAAGATAATACAGATAAAGTTGTACGTTACATAGATGAGACTAAGAGGATGGGAATAGAGTTATCGCCTCCAGACATTTGCGATTCACAGCTTGAATTTTCCGCTATCACAAAAGATGACAGAGAGATAGTTCTCTTTGGGCTTGGTGCTATAAAAGGTGTAGGTGAAGCAGCAGTTCAATCTATACTTGAGACAAGAGCAGAGGGTGGAGAGTTTATCTCAATAGAGGATTTTGTAAACAGAATTGAGCCATCAAAAGTTAATAAAAGATTTATAGAGTCAACAATTAAAGCTGGTGGGTTTGATAGATTTGGGTTTTCAAGAAAAGCACTACTTGACCAAATAGAGAAGATTGTAGATACTGCAAAAGATGCCTCAATGGCTAGAAAAAATGCAGTAGGAAGTCTTTTTGGAGATGATAGTGAGATAACAAGCGTTGAGTTAAAACTTAGCAACTCGCCAGAATATGGGCTAAAAGAGATTTTAGAGTTTGAAAAAGAGACTATCGGTTTTTATATCTCAGGGCATCCACTTGATGAGTTTAGAGATAAGCTAGATGAGTTAGAGTACACGCTTTCATCTGAAGTCGAGGATGTAAAAGATGGCACTTATGCTATTTTTATAGGTAAGGTTGAAGAGATAGTTAAAAAAACCTCTAAAAAAGGTGCTCAATTTGGCATAGTAAACCTTATGGACTTTCATGGAAATATAGAGCTTATGCTGTTTTCAGATAAAGTAGAAGAACTCCAAGCGATGAACTTAAATGAGCCAATAGCCTTTAAGGTAAAGATAACTCACACAGATATGTTTACAAGAACAAGTGTGAGCAAAATTATGACTCTAAAAGAGGCAAAAAAAGAGACGCAAAAGACGAAAAAAGAGGTTAGAGAAATACCTCTTCCGCCACAAGAGCCGATAAATCTTGCTATAAGACTAGACACAAATATGAGGATTTTAGAAGATTTGTATCAGTTAATAAGACAAAACCATGGAAACAGAGAGCTAAAAATAACGATAATTTCAAAACTTCAAAATATAGTTATAGACTCTAGTATAAGAGTTGATAGTAAAATCATTAGTCTATTAGAGGGTAATGAGAGTGTGGATATTATAAGTGCATGACGTATTATTGGAGAGATTCTATTTTTAGTAAATTTTTTGTATTATATGCAAAATCAAGGGAGTAATTATGGTTGCTTATAACGCAAACGAACTCTTTAGTGCTACGGAAGTTGCAAAAAATTTTGCAACAATCACATCTAAGTTGCATAAAAAAGAGTTAGAAAAAATAGGGATTTTAAAAAATAATAAGCTCGATTTTATACTTTTAAAAAGTGAAGATTTTGAAAAAATTATCGAACAAGAGGTGCAAAAAGCACTCTTTGAAGAAGATAGAAAATTTGTAGCCGCACAAGTAGAAAAAATCAAAAGCGGCACAGCTAAGTTCTACTCTCTAGAAGAGACAGATACTAAGCTTGATGCCGTAATAAAAGCGCATGAAGATTAGATTTGAAGAGAGCTTCATTAACTCTTTGGCTCTAAAGCTAGAATATATAGCAAAAGACAATCCTCGCGCAGCTAGAAAATTTAAAAACGAGTTGTTTGCATCATGTAAAGATATTTTACACATGCCATATAAACATAGAAAATCAATCTATCATGATGATGAAAATGTCAGAGATTTGGTATTTAAAGGCTATACCGTTGTTTATATGATTGAGAATGAGATAATTTCAATTTTTGTACTTATTCACCATGAAAAATATAGTTATACGACAAATACGGAGATAAACTAACATGGAAGCAAGACAAATAAGCATTGAAGATTTTTTATCTTCAAATAAGACAAGATTTATTATTCCTGTTTATCAAAGAAATTATGATTGGAAAGAGAAAAATTGTTTACAACTTTTTGAAGATATTAAAAATATTGGGCTTCATGGTGAGCGAAAAAGTCACTTTATGGGTTCGATTGTTTATGTATCAAATAGCGATACCGACTCGATAGATTTAAAAGAGTATGTTATTATCGATGGACAACAAAGGCTTACAACTTCCACCCTTTTTTTAAAAGCTTTGTATGATGTCATTGATGATGAAGATTTAAAAGATGAAATTTTAGAGAGTTTTTTGATTAATAAAAGACTTGATGAAAAAAATAAACTAAAACTCAAGCCAATTAAAAAAGATGATGATGTTTTTAAAAAATTACTAAAAAATGATTTTGACACAATAGATACCAATTCAAATATTTATAAGAATTATAATTTTTTTAAAAATCAAATGATAAAGTTTGGAGATTTTAAATCACTTTATTTAGGGTTTAAAAAGTTGTTTATAGTGCATATTGCACTTAATCGAAGAGATGATAATCCTCAACTTATTTTTGAAAGTATCAATTCAACAGGAGTTAGTTTATCTCAATCAGATTTGATAAGAAATTTTTTACTGATGGATAAAGAGGCTGATGAGCAAACCCAGCTATTTGAAAACTATTGGTTTAAAATAGAAGAGAATTTGACAAGTGAAAATATATCAAATTTTATAAGAGACTATTTAACGGTAAAGCAGAACAAAATCTCAAATAAAGATGATACTTATGAAGCTTTTAAAATATTTGTCTATTCTCAAAATATCCAAACAAAAGAGTTGCTCGGTGAACTTTTAGAGTATTCAAAAATTTATAAATCGTTTCTATTTCCTCATAATGAAATCTATGCACAAAATTTGAAAAATCTTAAACAGCTCAAAATTGGAGTTGTTTATCCATTTCTATTGGCAGTTATATCTAGCTTCAATAAGCAACTAATTAGTGAAAAAGAGTTATTCGTTACATTGGAAATTATTGAAAGCTATATAATTAGAAGGATGGTGTGCAACAAAGCAACCAATGCTTTAAATAAAGTTTTTGCATCATTATTTAGCGATATTTTAGAGATACCAAATTTTAGCTATGAATATTTTAGTAAATATTTTGCAACAATTTTATTTTCAAAAAGAGGCTCGGCGGTTTTTCCAGATGATGAAGAGTTTAGAGCAGATTTCACTTCAAGGGATGCCTATAATCTAAAAAATATAAAATTTATTTTACTAAGACTTGAAAATAAAGACAATAATGAAAAAGTAGATATTGCAACACTCTCGATAGAACATTTTATGCCACAAACATTGAGTAACTCATGGAGGGCAAAACTCGGAGACAAATATCAACTTATTCATGATAAATATCTGCATAATATCGGCAACTTGTCACTTTCAGGTGATAATACTCAACTCGGAAACAAATCTTTTGAAGATAAAAAACAGATTTTAAAAGAGCAAAGCAGACTAAAGCTAAATCAATATTTTATTGATGCCACAAACTGGAGAGATAATGAGATAAATCAAAGAGCGGATGTACTCTTTGAAGAGGCAAAACTACTGTGGAAATATCCGAAAGAGTTAGATTTAAAACTTGATTTTAAAGATAGTGATAAAGAGTTTTATACTCTTGATGATGATATAGACATAACAGGCAAAAAACCGCTTTATTTTGAACTGCTTAATGAGAAACATAGTGCAAAATCTTGGAATGACTTGTATGTGAATGTTGTAAAGATTTTAGTTGATTTTGACTATGATATTGCAAAGTCGTTATTAATTGATGATGATTTTAGTGGTAAAAAACAAAGAATTATTTCCAGCATGGAAACCGACTGTAGAAAACCGTACGAGATAAAAGAATCTTATTTTCTAGAAACAAACTTAAGTGCCAATTCTATTATGACTTATGTAAAACTTATCTGTGAAAAGTTTGGTTTAACTGGTAGCGATTTTGTTTATACAATTAGAGATTAATTGGTGAAAATTTAATTGCTTTATAAACTATATAATTTAACTCATGATGAGATAAAGATTGTAGAGGGCGAAAAATGAAAATACAAATTACCAATACAGAGTATAAAAACCTCTTAGGTACTATTTCTTTAATCTTTGAAAATGGTCGTGTTAAGGCATTTCAAACCGTAAATAGTGAGCTTGTCAAAACTTACTGGGAGATAGGAAAGTAT
>CAMBTK010000026.1 GCA_945870785.1 Sulfurimonas crateris | reverse complement strand
CCACCCACATGAAAACTTGCATTATTCTCTTCTGTGGTAATTAACACTGTGTCATCAAGTATAGTTGCTACGCCCTTTTCTTCTAGGAACTTCAATGTTCCTACCACAGAGTTTCCTGTCTTAGCTGTATAGTTTGCCGTATGATCTAGTAAAAATCCACTAACTGTAGCACCAGTAATGGCATCTGGATTCATTGAGAGATTTGCATATTTATTAAAAATACCTATACCTGTCACGCCTCCAAGCTCTTTGGCTTTGTTGTTGTTTACCTCTACAAGATAAAGTTTTGTACGAATCATCTTATTCACTTTAGTTGTTTGTGTTAAATCCATAAGTGTCGTTTCATCTATGCCACCACTCACCAAAAGATTCATAATCTTCATTTTTTGATGAGGATCATTAAATGTTCCTGAGATTACTGTTGAAGAGTTTCCAACCTTACTAAGTCTGAGGTTTGGCTCAATAGCATTAATCATCTTTTGCAAATATCCAAGATTTTGATTTACATAAATATGAAAATCATCAATGCTTCCATCTCTATAAAGAACCAACATTGAGGTATTGCCACTTTTTTTACCGAAAAGTTTCAGTATTGTTTGCGAAGAAGTTGATTCATTTAAAAGAGATATATTAAGAAGTTCTTGATTCCCAACTATGATTTTTTTGACTTTTTTCTCAAGTTCTAAAACTTTATACTCATTTTCAAACACTACAATATCATCTGCTAAAAGCGATAAACATATACTCAGCAGTAAAATAATTTTTTTCATTTTTTCTCCTTAATTGCACACTAAGTTTATAGTTGCGTTTTGTTCATGATAAGAGTATGTCACCATAGTCGCATTCATGGTTTTGTCTTTTAAATAGACCCCGTTGTATGTATAACTTGCATTAACAATTATAATATCCTTTGCTGTTCCATCACCCACTCTGCTACCGCTCAGAGTAACTGCCGTATCTTTTGGACAGTATGAAGAGAGGAGTGTTTGCAAACTTGAGTCGCTTGGACTGCTTGATAAATCCGTAATATTATTCATCTTAGCCGTAGCAAGAGATGTCATTAGCTTTAGATTGTTATCTATTCTCATAACAGCCCAGTAGTCGATAAGCAGAGTTACAATAAAAGCAATCGTTGGTAAAACAACCAACAAAACTGCCATTATTTGAGCAAGACCAAAGCCACCTCTCCAATCTCTTCTATTGTTCATAGACAATGCTCACATGGTTATTAACAAGGTGTTTTACTTGAGGTGTATGCACTGCTTTAGTATTTCTTTGCGCATCTAATGTGAGCTCTTTTTTATAATTTTGAATCTCTTTATTACTATTATCTGCACATTTTATCATCCATAAATGCCCTTTATTTTGTTCATTATAGACACGGTTATTATTAATATTTTGAACTGTATAGTAAAGCTTCAAAAAGTTTTTAATCTCTTTTGGCTCCATTTGCAGAACAAGGCTTCCTGGAACACTTACTGGCTTAAGCTTACTTTTTTCATCCTGAACCTCTGTAAAAGGAAAAGTAATAGAACCAATCTGAACATGAAGAGCGATATATTTGGTAGAAAATTCATACTCATTATCCGCCCCTCTTGTTGGCATAACCGAAACAATATCTATATAATCACCTTTTTTCAAAGAGTTATCAATATTTTGAAACAGGTCCATAGCCATTGATAGTGTGTCGCTCCCTAGCATTTGTACTTCTGTCTCTTTTTGTCCTGAAGAGTTAGTATCTAATGCAGAAGAGGTAAGCTTATCATCCTGAGGTTTTTGTAAAGTGAGCTTCTCTATACGAAAAGGCTCATTTTTAAGTATATCTGTCGCTGCATATCGGCCCATTATCTCCTCTTGTGTGAGTGCTTGAGCACCTATATAACTCCTAGGAAGATTTGCTAAGAGCATATTTTCAGCATTCAACATCTCTCCTTTTTTAATATCTTTAACGCTTACATATACAGCAACATTCTCTTCTTGGTTTTTACTGATTCTGCTCTGCTTTGTATACATCAAAAATGCTATTGATGACGTAAACACTATCAAAGAGAGCAGAATTCCTACTAAAATTTTGGTTTTTTTATCTCGCATACCCTATCCTTTTTTAAACTATTTTTATAAGTTCGCCTGATGCAATAGCAAAGGCTATCATTGCAATAATTGCAGGTAAAATAAATATAAACATTGTAAATGTCAATGAAATATTAATCGTTGCTGCACTTTTTTCTATCTCTAGTGTTTGTGCCATTCTAATCTCTTGAGAAAGGTTTTCAAAGATTGTTTTAACCCCTATTCCAGTCTCTTCTGAGAGTTTCATATATCCCACAATCGTGCCTACTGACTCAGAGCCAGTTCTTTTTACTAAGTTGTTAAAAGCAGTTTCACTCCCATAAGAGATAAGCTCATACTTAAAACGTTTACTCTCCTCAAGCAAATCGTCCCCAATGACGTTCTTTGCCTGTATTGTAACTTCATCAATCGCATTATTTAAACCACCACCGCCTTCTAAGATAATAATCAAAAGATCAATAAAAACAGACAAATCATTCTCAATACGCTTTACTCTTGCTTTTATCTGCTCTAAAAGATATAAATAAGGCGTAAATAGAGCTATTAAGATAGAAAAAAAAGCTATTGCAATCTCGCTCATAAATGTCAATTTTAAAATAAATATAAGACTAAAGAGTGTAATACCACCAATAACACTAGCAAACACAACTTCATTAAACTGCTTTTTGGTTAAACCTGCCTGTAAAAGTTTGAGTTTAAAATCATTTACCCTTTTACTCTGGCTTTGAGAGATAAGACCTGAGTCATTCCCATAAAAAACACGTCTCATCCACGATGCTTGTAGGTGCCCAATATAGAGATACCACGCAGAGAAAAAGAGGAACGCAAAGAAAGAACTTATCATAGTTGTGATTGCTACAGTTTGCATCATTGCTTAATCCTTGTAAGCATTTTGTTGGCTATCAATCCAAGAAAAATCCATAAAAATATGCCCACTAACTGAAATCTTCCATACTCTGAATTCATATAATAATGGTTTAATTTCCCATCAAAATTTCCATCAAGAGCAAAATATAAGAAGACAGCAATACCCGCTACAACATAAGAACCAAAAGACCCTTCTCTTGTAACAACATCAACTTTTTCTTGCATACGTCTTCTAAAAATCAGTGTTTGTTCTACTTTTTCTAAAGTATTTGAAAATCTTCCTCCACTAGCACGGCCTATTTTTACTGCCAATGCAAAGATACGCAGTTCCTTTGAATCCACATATTTTGTAAGATTTTTAAACGCTTCCTCTTCTCCAATTGTATTTTTTTCTTTAAAAAAACTCTCAAATATCACCTTAAACATATGAGAGTTTGAAACAGCAATAGATCTGCTCATGGCCTGTTCAAACCCTACTCCTGTTTTCATCATCTTAACCAACACAGAAATAGCTATGGCAAAAGCTCTGTTAAACTCTTTTTTTCTACTAACAATTCTTGAGTTAAAAATCATATAAAAAATCAATATGCCAAAAGGAACACCGATTAGGTATCCTGTCCAATGTTGCACAAAAAGGGCAAATAAGAAGCCAATAAAGGTAGTAAATAAAACAAACGTAACAATAAAATAATAAGCAGAAAGATTTAGTCCAGCTAAGAGCATAATTGCTTCTATTTTTGCAATCAAAGAGATTGTTTGCACTCTTTTTTTCACTCTAAGCAGGTCAACTTCTTCACTGCTACTTTGAGAAATCATATTTTTAATACGACTTATATGCTTCTCTTTTGTATACTCCAAAAAGAGACCAAATAGCAAAAATGTTCCGCTTATGCTTACAATAGCCAATAGAGTAAATTCAATAGTTAACTGATTCATTTTTGTAAATTTGGCCATCTTTCAATAATATTTTTTCCATCTATATATGAGTTTTGAATAATCTCAGATAGATAATTTTCCTTCCATCCGCACATGCGATCTGGATGAAAAGCTTTCAACTCTTCTAGCAACATATCTTTTGTAACAACAAAATCATTGTCAAAAATTCTTTTATCTAAAACAATTCCATTTTGCAACATCTTTGCTACGGCTCTTGTTGATGAAGATATCGCTCTAAACTTACCTGTAGAATCCATAGGGCTATCATTTGTGCTTAAGCGTTGAAATTCAAAAAGGTCAAGCATAGAGACAATTCCGCCATCTTCAACTCTTCTTTCTGGCTCAGAAATTTTTACAAGACGACGACGCCCATCAGGAAAACGAACAAGCTGTACAACTAAATCAACAGCAGAAATTATCTGTGTTCTGACAAAAGACATATTTGCGGTTGGTCTTGCCTCTAAAAACATATTTTCTATTCTTACTATTGCTTCTTTTGTATCATCTGCGTGAATTGTTGTCATAGAGCCAGGATGCCCTGTATTCATAGCATTTAACATAGTTACAATCTCTATACCTCTGCACTCGCCAACAACAATACGCCTAGGACTTGAACGCAGGGCAGTTTTTAAAAGCATATCAATTGTAATAGCTCCAGCACCCTCTTCATTTTCAGGTCGCGCTTCAAAGGCACGAATAGAGTGACAAGGTAACTGTGGCTTCATCTCCTTTGTATCCTCTATTGTTAAGAGTTGGTCACCCTCATCTATAAAACGCGTTATAGAATTTAAAAAGGTTGTTTTTCCGCTAGAAGTTCCGCCAGATACAACAATATTTAGCTTTCCTCGTATAGACATTAGCAGAAAATAGGCCATTTTCATATCTATCATCTGCGCATCTATAAGCGTTTCAAAAAGCAGAGGAATTTCACGAAATTTTCTAATAGTAATATATGAACCAGGTTTTGAATCTCTATCAAGATTTGCCGCAATAGGCGGAATTTGAACCTCTATACGAGAACCGTCATTAAGCTTGGCAGAAGCAATTGGATGTGCCTCGTCTATTTTTCTATTTGATTCGGACAACATTCTATTGATGATGTGACGTAACTCTTCTTCACTTCTAAAACGAAAAGGGGTTGTGATAGTTTGCCCCGCATAAATAACATCTACATAGTCTTTTGTATTGACTAAAATATCATTTAAATCAGCTCCCGCTATGCGAGTTACTGTCGAGATTGCACCATAATATAAAAGATTATCTATAATAAAATCAGCTATTTCATTTTTGAGCTGTAGTTTTGGCATAGCATACATTGAGATATGTTTAATAACAACTTCTCTAACCATTTTTTCTGTCAATTTAGTTTGAATATTTAATTTCTCTAAAAAATCATCATAAATTTTGTATGCTAAATTAAAATATTCATCATTTCTATAAAGCATTGGAAAACACAATTCACTGCACAAATGCTCATTTGTTTCTATTTTACTTTCGCTTTTGTACTCTTGAGTATCTTCAATTTTTTGATGGCGCTTTATTGTATCTTTTAGAGCCATTTCTTAAGCCTTTGCATAAAGCTTTTAGCATTATCAGTGCGAATTGGAACATGAGCTTCTGATTCAAGAAAAAATTTCTCTCCCATTTCATGAAGCTTTTTTACAAATTTAGAATCAGGATAAACATCATTAACCAAAGTAGCTTCATTCCAGCACTCTCTTAAATTCTTTGCATCATTTGGCAGTGAAAAATCTATTTTAAAGTTGTTTTTTAAGCCCTTTGAGAGTATTTTTTCTGCTTCATCTTCTGCAATATTTCCATAAGAGTCAGAGCGATTAGCAATGATATGCGTTTTGTTGTACCAGCCACTTTTGTCAATAATATCTATATATGTTTTAAGAATAGACATGGAAGGTATACTAAACTCTGTTACAACAAAAATATTGTCTGCGAGTTCTTGTATGTCAATTTCAAGCTCCACATCTTCAAACATCCCAACATCAATCAAAACAATGTCAAAGTAGTTTTTTGCATTGTCAATTAGATTTAAAAATCTTTGTATATTTTCTACTTTATCAAAGAACTCCCTGTCTGTATGTTTTTGAATTCCTGGAATAAAATAGAGATTGTTGCTGTATTTTTCTAAGCCATTTTCAAATAGTTCCTCTAGCTCATAACTTTGTACCATAGCTATATCTAAAATAGTTTTCTGTGGTTTAACATGTTCAAAAAAGAGGTTTGATATAGCTTTTGTATAGGCAAAATCTAAAAAAAGTATGTTTTTCTCAGGATGATTTTGAGCAATATTTTTTGCCAGATTCATAACAATTGTCGTGGTTCCAACTCCTCCACTAATACCTGTAAAAACTGAAACGTTACTCTTTCCTTTACGTTTTTTAATAACAACCTTAGAGAGCGCAATAAGTTCCCTCATCTTCTCAATATTGGAATCTTCATAATTAACATACGAATCTACCCCTATTTTTCCAGCAAGTAGAGAATATTCTATATTGTTTTCACCTATTACTATCATATAGATATTATTGCCAAAATGTATCTTTGAGAGATTTTGAATCTCTTGAACAGAGTTTACTCTGTACAAAAGAATAACATCACGATTTTTACTTGTTGCATAAAAGCTTATAAATGCTTCAATGGAGTCAAAATTCTTTACATCTGTAAAATCATTTTTGAGTTGAAGGTAACACTCTTTATCTACGGTTGATACATAAGATATAATCATCCCTGCTCCTTATTGTATTTTAATAATTTCTATAGTTTGTTGATTTAAATCAGACAAAGGATCAAGCTCAACTTTTTTTATATCAAGGATTAGTCCTCTTTTTAAAGAACTTGTAAAATCTTCGATGCTGTATGATGATGAAAAAAACGATGAGAATATATTAAAAAAGGTCTTCATCCAGTTCATGGGATTAAACACGCCTCCTGTTGACCAGTTAAACAGAGCATCAAATACCCCTTTGTTTCCAGCTGCACTTTGGCACCAAGATATCCACTGATTATCATTCCACATCTCATTAGAAATTGGGCTTTTAACAGATTGTGTTCCATCTTCAACAAAAGTTTTTGTCCAGCCAGGACTAAACATAGCAAATGATTTTTTTACTTTGCATGAGTTAATCATATCTCCATAAACAGAGCGGATTTTTAGCAATTCAAAACTTGCAAAATCATCCACTTGTGTTCCATCATTTGTAATAGCCATACTTATTGTCATTGGCTTATCAAACTCATATATCCTCTCCACAGGCGTTGCGACCGTACTCTTTTTGCTTGAACCAAAAAGCATGTTTTTCATAAAATCTACCATTGTTGTCATTGGCTTCAATATATTTTGCAAAAAGGTCAATTTTTGATTATCTGTGCCACCAACATCTTGCATATATGGCACATTATCAATTGTTCCTGTCATTGCTAAGAGTGCGTTTTCGGTGTCTGCCATAATTGTATTGACCTCTATTTTAGTACTTTTGCTTTGATTAAAAAATGGCATCCATGCATCCATTCCAAAACCACTCATCACTCTACACATAAGTCCATCATTAGAAAGATTAAGAAACATAAATTTACATTGTTCAGCGCTTGTCGTCTTCTTCGCCTCTGCATAATGCAATAGCGATGCAGGTTCATTTAACTTTGTTCCCGCTTCAATCTGTGTAGCAGGTTCTCCATCAAACTCTTTAACTATCCTTTGCTCTTTTTCAATTCCTGCAATGATATTGGCTAAATATCTCTCTCTTCTATCTTGTGCAGCAGCACTCCTATTTGTATACTCAACATCAGCGATTGCCTGAATTCCAAAAAAATCCATTCCAACTACTTTATCAAACATAAAATCAAATATAGAGGTAAAAAATCCAAAAAAACCACGATTTGTACTGCTACTTGAATCAGAAGGTGCAGGATCTTGATAATATTTTGGAGTTCTAAGAATATCTAATGGATAAAAACTTTGCTTTTCTGTGTTTTTAAAATCTGCTGCCAAACCAAAAGCAACTTCAAATTCATCTGTAGTACCGACAATCGGATTAGCCAACACCTCATCATTCAAAAGAAAAGGTTTTTGTCCCGAGCACCCCTCTTTTGGCAATGTAGCATCCAAGACACAAGCGGATGTAGATTCTGCAACTATACGCATTGTTCCTGTTTTTGAGATATTTGTATATTCAGATGCTCCATTGTTAGCATTGGAAAACTTACTCCAAAAATTATCTACTTTAAAATTATCTGTTTTTATAGTCACATCTCTTTCATACACACTATTTCCATATTTATCAGAAGAAGCTTCAGATTGCTCTGCAAATGTTGTCATAGTGTTAGTAGTAGCTCCTTGGAGCTGTGTTATCAAGAGAGTACCCAAAGCAATGAGTTTTAATTTATTCATTTTTTAGCCTTTATTCATCTATTTTATTTATAATCATAATGTTATGAATGTAGAGATTCACAGCATCATCAATTTCTGTATCAGTCCAATCTGGATTTGCTTTTTCAAGTTCATATCTTCTCTTCATGGCTGCTAACAAAAGCCTCTCCTGAAGATGCTGAAGGTTTTGAAGATTATTTATTTTATGCAAATTATCATTCTCTCCGCCCATAAAGAGTATGAACCAAAAAAGTGCAAATATTGCCAAAATCAATGGAACGATTGCAACAGAACCTCTTCTCATATATTTCCCACCATATAACTAGCAACCGCTGCCACACTCATAGCAGGAGCAAAACCAAAGCTCTCTTTTCTAAGAGCAAAAAGCAACAAAAGGTGAAAAACACCTGAGAACAATACAAACCAACCAATAGACGGTAGACCTAAAAATAGAGCACAAAAAGCCCCAAATCTCAAATCTCCTCCGCCAAAATTCATATTTAAAAAAATAGGAGCTACAAATATTATTAATACTATTGCAACTGCTATAAAATCATAAATAGTTAATGCATCAAAATAAAATTTCATAAGCAACAAAATAGTAATGGCAGGAGCCATGATTTTATCTGGTATAATGCCATTTACCGTATCTATATAAGAGATACTCAAAGCCACTAATATAAAAAAAACAAATATTATGCTGAACACCTTTTATGATAAAAAATTATATTGGAAAAACATTATAGTATATAATTTCCTTTTTTATAAAATTAATTAAATAAATTTTCATAATTTATTTAACCATGTGCTCCGTTTTTTCACATTTTTAAAAAAATTTACTAAAAATTGTTTTAATATTAAAAAAATTTATATATCAAAGATAATATTTAAAGACAAAGGAGATATTGTGTCGAATGTGAAGCGGGGTATATATTTATTATATCAAACTAAAAACTTCTGAAAATCTTCGCTCTCTTTTAAATTTTCAAACAGCTCTTCGCCATCAATCTCATTTTTTAAATTAGGAGATTTTTCTATCGCTGTCTCTAAGTCTTTGATTGCTTCACTCTTATTTCCAAGAACAGCATTTGCACAAGAGCGTTGCCAGTATGCGTATCCATACTCTGGGTCAATTTCTATCGCTTTATTACTAAGGTTTAGCGCCCATTCATACTCATCCATATCAAGAACTGCATCTGCTTTGTATGCGTAAACTTCGGCATCATTAGCGTTTACTTTTATTATTTCATCATAAATATCTATTCTTGATTGGGTATTTGTCTCAAGATTTGAACGCATCCAAAGAGAGTGAATATACTGGGTATTATAAATTTTATTTTGATTATCAAGTATTTTTTTGGATTGTAGTGTCATTGCATCTTGAATACTTTGCATCTGTGTGTTGTATTTTTGTGTGATTGTATTTAAACGCTCTTCTACCATTGTCTCAGTTTTGCTACGGATATCTCTAAGGGAGTTCCAACCAGCAAAAATTAGTATAGATGTTGCAGCGGCGATTAGATAAAAGACATTGGCGATTGTATCTGTCATATAGCGTGCCGCACGGTCTGTTTGTTCTACTTCAGTTCTTGAGATGCGTCTCTCCACTTCATTTTTAAGTTTCATATTTTCAACGCGCAAATCTTTTAATTCGTCTAAAATATATCTCTCAACTAGCGGCTTATCAAGCATCTGTTTTACTTCTGCTGAAGCATCTTGTGCTCCAGATAACATAGTAGTAAAGAAAAAGAGCATGATGATAGCAAGTAGTTTGAAAAAAATATTCATATATAGCCTTTATTATTAAAATTAACTTTCATTATAACAAAGGCGACTTCAATAGAATTTAAATATATCTACTTATTCGCTCGATTAAAATCTTACTTTTTCTTTAAATCAAATAGATCTTTTCTTCTATCTCTTAGATTTTTCACACTTCCAAATTGATTTAACTCTCTGAGTAAGTCTATATCAACATCAGCGATCAGTGTCATTTCGCTGTTTGCTATGGCTTCTGCTTTAATTCCGTTTGTAGGAAATGCAAAATCACATGGAGTAAATACTACTGATTGAGCAAATTGAATATCCATATTGTGGACATTAGGCAGATTCCCAACACTTCCAGCTATCGCTACATAGCACTCGTTCTCGATTGCTCTTGCTTGTGAGCAGTGTCTTACTCTTGAGTAACCGTTTTGAGTATCCGTTAAAAAAGGAACAAAAAGTATATCCATTCCATCATCAGCAAGAAGTCTGCTAAGCTCTGGAAACTCTGAGTCATAACAGATTAGAACTCCTATCTTTCCGCAGTCGGTATCAAAAGTCTCTATTTTAGTTCCGCCTTGCATTCCCCAAACTCTTACTTCATCTGGTGTAACATGGATTTTTTCATATCTCTCAACTGTTCCATCTCGTCTACATAAGTATCCAACATTGTAAAGATTTCCATCTCTAAGTTCAGGCATACTCCCTGTGATAATGTTAATATTGTATGAGATAGAAAACTCAGAAAATTTCTCAACTATGCTCTTTGTATGCTTTGCGAGTTCTCTAATAGCGGCTGCTTCTGAGAGATGGTTATTCTCAGCCATCAACGGAGCATTAAAAAACTCAGGAAATAGAGCAAAATCAGATCTGTACCCAGAAACTGCATCTATAAAATACTCTGCTTGTTGAAGAAGCTCACCTAAGTTTTTATATGGTCGCATCTGCCACTGAATAAGACCCAAGCGAACAATCTTTTTCTTTGTTGCTGCCTTTTTATTTGGCTTCTCATAATATATGTTGTCCCATTCAAGCAAAACAGCAAACTCTCCAGATGCTGCGTCTCCCTCAAGATAGCCTTTTATTATCTTAGATGGATGAAAATCATTAGAAATCTGAAAATTTAATACAGGGTCATTAATCTCTTTTCTCTTTACTTTTTCTATATACTCTTTTGGTGACATTTCGTGAGAATATTTATAGTAATTTGGTATTCTTCCTCCAAACGCAATTCCTTTTAAGTTCAATCTTTCGCATAACTCTTTTCTATAGTCATACAAACGTCTCCCAAGTCTTAATCCACGAAACTTAGGTTTTACAAATACATCTATCCCATAAAGCATATCTCCGCTATCTGTGTGAGAATTAAAGGTATAGTTATGTGTCACTTCGATATAAGTATGTTTATCTGAGAATTCATCATAATTCACAATGATAGACAAAGCACAAGCTGCTATCTCGCCATCAACTTTAATAACAACTTGACCTTCTGAGAACTTCTCAATTAAGGCTCTAATTTGATGCTCTTTCCAGTATGATTCTGGCATAGCTTCATAAACAACAGCCATTATCTCTTTAAGCTCACCATAATCTTGCATTGTTAAAAATGCTAACTCTATATTTTCTACTTCTTGTGTGTTCATCTTATTCCAACTAATCATTTTAAATGCAAAATTATAGCTAACTAATAAAGATATGATAAAAAAACTAAATTCACGTGTAATATTGTAACAATATTATCACAATTATCACATTTGTTATTTTTAGATAAATAAAACTTATATTATTATGCTAGAATCACGACATTATTTCATTATAAAACCATACTAGAAAATCAGAGAAAATCATGGAAAAACACACAATTATCATTGTTGAAGACGATGAAATCACTGCATTAAATCTAAAACTATCTTTACAAAAACACGGTTATAAAATTTTAGCAACTTGTGATAATGCTATCGATGCACTACAAAAAATTGAAATGCACAAACCTCATGTTGTTATCATTGACATATCACTTCAGGAAGGAAGTGACGGAATTACTTTAGGTAGAAAAATCAGACAAAACTATACGATTCCATTTATATATCTTACTTCTTATAGCGATGATGACATTATCTCAGAGGCTATAAAAACAGAGCCTTATGGCTATATAGTAAAACCTTTTGACCCATCTTCACTTCACGCTACTATTCAAATGGCAGTTTTTAAATTTGATATGGAGTGCAAAAGATTTGAGGAGATTAACGCTTCTAAAATTGATGAAAAAGGCGTTGAAAAGCTTCTTTACGAGAGAAGTGAACCAAACAAAGGAACTGTTCTCTTTGGTGCTTCTTACTCAATTGATATAGCAAAAAATGAGATTTGCTACAATGCTCAAAAATTAAAACTTACAAAAAAAGAGAATGCTATTCTTCGTCTTCTTGTTGCAAAATTAGGAAGCGTTATTAACTTCAATCAAGCAATTACTTATGTATGGAAAGAAAATGGAGCAACGGAAAACAGCATAAGAACGCTTGTTTGGAGACTAAGAAGTAAACTCCCGACAGACATTATAAAAAATGCTTCAGGAATCGGTTACTATATAGAAAAATAGAGCGTTAAATATATTTTATACAATTTTTATCTCAAGAAGTCTATTTTTTATCTTTTCAAATACTTCTTCATAACTATACTCGCTATCTCTTTTTTTAGCCATTTTTTCAAGTTCCGCACTATCATCTTGAACATCTTCTAGTCTAAAATTACCACTTGAGCCTTTTATGCTGTGCGCAATAAGTGCTATTTTTGAATAGTCTCTTACTAATATAGCTTCTTCGAGTTCTGGTATCTGTTTTGACATTTTCTTTATAAACAGATTAGCAAGCATTAATAGTTCGCTATCACTTAACATCAACTCTTGAGTAAGTTTATATGAGTCTAGCCCTTTTATGTTGCTGTTTTGAACTACTGTTTTTTTATTTGAAGTAACTACTTTTGAAGATCTTAGATAGTTTGAAAAAACTCTCTCTAACTCTTTTATAACTATTGGCTTGCCTAAAAATGAGTCAAATCCGCTCATCAATCCTCTCTCTTTTGCGCCTTTGATAACATTTGCTGTTAGTGCAGAGATTGGTGTATGTCTTAAATCATTCTCTTGCTCATATGCCAAAATTGCGCTAATAGCCTCGTTACCATCCATAATTGGCATCTGCTCATCCATCAAAATCAAATCATATCTGTTTGCTTTATAAAGATTTACCGCTTCTAATCCATTTGCTGCAAGGTCATAAGTTAATCCATATTTTGTAACTAAAATCTTGATTAGTTCTTGATTTGCTTCATTGTCTTCTGCTATTAAGATATGCCCTTTAAAACTTTTTTCTTTTTTTTGTTTTTGCAAAGGAGTCTCATCTGGATGCATTAACTCTTCAAAGGCTGTTTTTATTTTTGAGCAGTAAAGAGGGAAGCATATCGTTGATATATGAGGGGACATTTCATAAATATCACTTGGTCTACTTGTAAGTGCGATGTACTTTTTGTCTGAGTTAATGATTTTTTCTTTAAAATCATCATCAACATCTTCTTCTAAAAATATAACTATTTCATCCTCGCTCTTGATGCTATCTACAACCTCTATCTCCATATCAAAAATATTGGCATATTGAAAAAATGAGTCTGCTCTATAATCGTGGTTTTTATCTTTTACATAAAAAACCTTTTTAAATCTTTTTATATCTTCTAAATCGTTAAAAATATGGCAAGAGTTATCATGAATCTCTACTGGAAGTTGAACCCAAAATGTACTCCCTTGCCCAAGTTCAGAGATTACATGCACACTTCCGCCCATGTGCTCAGATAGTTGGTTGCAGATAGAAAGACCAAGTCCAGTTCCAACCATATGCTCAACTTCTGCACCGCCTGCTTGTGTAAAAGCAGTGAAGATATTTGAAATATCTCCTTTTGCTATTCCTATTCCATTATCGCGAACACTTACTTTTAGGGTTCTGTTATCACAAGTTGCCTCCACATGTATGTGTCCGCCAGCTCTTGTAAACTTAATAGCATTACTTAAAAAATTTGATAATATCTGCTTGATTCTAAGAGAATCTGCATAGAGCTCTTTTGGTATTGAAGGGTCTAAAAATGATGTAATTGTTATCTCTTTTAAATTAGCAGAGGCTACAAAAAGTTCCAATGTATGGCTTATCTCGTTATGAATTGAGAAAATCCTCGGCTCGATTGTAAACTCACCACTTCTTAGTTTTGAGAAGTCTAAAATATCGTTAATAATACTTAATAGATTTTCTCCGCTATTTAAAATAATTTCTAGATACTTTCTATGTTGTTTTGAGAGGTCTTGATCTATCAAAAGATTTACAAATCCTAAAATTGCATTTAGCGGAGTTCTAATCTCATGCGACATATTTGATAAAAAATACTCTTTTGCTTGTGAAGCCTTTTGCGCTTCAAGTCTTGCATCTATAAGCGTTGTAACATCATTTGCGATAGAGATATATTCTGTCGTATTGTCATAAGGGTCCATTATTTTAACAATGGTTACATCAACATAAAAATAGTCTCCATTTTTTTTGTTATTTTTAATTGTACCTCTAAAAATACCAAGATTTTCTAGCTGAAACCATAAATCTTTAAAGTAATCTTCAGGCATATCTTGATGTTTTACGATGCTATGATAGCTTCCTATCAACTCATCTGCGCTGTATCCGCTTATCTTTACATATTTATCATTTACGTAAGTAATCTTTCCATTTTTATCAGTTTTTGAGATAATAGCACTCTCATCAAGGGCTTTTTGATACTCGCTGAGAAGTTTTACATGTCTATCTATCTCTTGTTCTTTTTGATAAATAGTATCTGTGTAGTATCTCAAAATACCTTGAAAATTTTGATCAAACATAAAAGATATCTCTTCAAAAATATTTTTTGAATTAAGATTTGCATCATACGTAAAATCAATCATTGAGCGGCGAAAATGGCTACAAATATCAAAAAGTTCTTCAGCTTTTATCTCTTTGCCTTTTAAGTAGATAAGAAACTCCCTCATAATAGGGCAATCCCCTATATTTACTACACCCGCTACTACACCCATAAAGTAGTCAAAAACGCCACTAGCGTAATCATCTACAAACTTTTTTGTATCTATGTCGTGTAGAGTAAGAATTCTCTGTGGAGAGTCGTAAGAGACCCATTGCTTTAAAATAATATCTTTTGAAGCTCTTAAAATATCTAAGTTATTTACTAAATTTGGTATCTTCTTTTTCATAAACTTTTAAATTTCCCTACATAATAAAATATGATATAAATAATATCGCAAATGATCTTGTCCATAATATGCCGATGGTTCCTAGTATATCACCTATCTGGCAATTTGTGCAAGAGCTGTATTGTTTAGATTCGTACTGCGCATAAAAAAAGTATGATATACCAAGCAAAACAGTAACTAGTATTAAATAAACTTGGTAGATAAACATTGATTCACTTTGTGAGATGAAAAACGAGGCGCCAAGAAGAACAGCCATTGAAATGATTACATAGTCTGTCGCTTTAGCTATATACTCTCTTTTATAAACAACTGGGCACGCTCCAACAAGCGCCGCCCCAGCTCCAAACTCTAACTTTGATTCAAAAAGTTTTCTCTCTTCTTTATCTAGTTTATGTATAAAACTAGAGCCATAAGTGTAATCTATCTTTCTTTGAAGTAAAACAGCCAACTCACCATCCGCTTTTATATGTTGATCATTTAGCTCTATATCTTCATACATAACACTAATTGAGTTTGCTCGTTTAACTCTTGCACTTAAATCTTGGAAATATGCGGTTTTTTCCTCATTTATCTGTTCTCCGCTCCTTGAAACAACAAGCGGATTTAACAACTCTAAAAAACTTCCATCTTTTTGTTTGATTACAATAATGCTATATGGAGAGCCTATTTGGTAAGCACTCAAAGCCTCTATAGAATTTGCTTCTATCGTATCTTTTAAGTTTTGTATAATTGTTAATATCTCTTCATTTACAGCGCGAACAGGTGCAGCTGATGATGAGCTTGTTTGCTCTGGGTATTTACTAATATTTTTTACCATCTTATACCTTGATTTCTAGGGAGATTATTTGTGGTTAAGACCTCAGATTGAGGTCTTAAGTAGAAGTATTGGCTAGTGGCTTTTGCTAACTACAATTATCATTTTGATATTTATTGCAACAAATCTTATAAATTGCCAAATAATACATGTTCTTAGTTTTTTAGCTGTTGAGCCAGGAACCATTGAGTTAAAATTTTGACCCTCTTGTTCAAATACTTTTTCGCTTTCTTTTACTGCCATAATATTTTCCTTTGTTTTATTTTTTATTCTGGAATCAGAGTCCAACCAAACTTAAGTTTAGCTTTCCAAATAAAGAGATGGTGAAGGATATGTTTAATCCAGTGACCAGCAAGACCTATCTCACCAAACGTATAATCCGTATCACGTCCAGTTCCTGGATACTTATCAAAGTCTGGGACAACTGGATATACAGTCATAGCAGCAGCAGTACCATCAGCAAAGCCCTTACCTGTTGAAGCTACACAAGCCGCGCCCATATGTGCCATTGAAGCGTGATGCAGAGGAGCGTTTTCACCTTTAGTGATTAAATCACAAATAGAGTGAGCTACTGCTTTTCCTATGATACCTGATGGCATACCTGTACGTGGAGGAGTAGGCGTAATTGGTGTCCCATTTGGAGTTACTCTTGGCTTAGATATAGGGTGTGGCGGTGCAAATGCGATACCAGCAGCAAATAAATTGCCATATTTTGGGTTTTGGTAAGTAGATGGCCAGTCAGATGCTTTCCAGTTTGCATAATCACCAGCAGCATAGTTTGCATCAACTTTCATAAAGCCATTTGGAGCAAATACTGTATCAGTTATGTCTGAACCATCTTTAGAGTAAGCTTTAATTCCTACACCAGCAAATGGTGGGATAAGCATCGCAAAGTCAAATGATTCTTCGCCATAACTGCCATCAAGAAGCTCGTAATGAACTTTTTTAGATTCAACTCTGTTTACGTGCGCACCAATTATCCATTTTACATTTCTCTCAGTAAATAGAGACTCTGTAAATATTCTAGAGTTTACAACATAGCCCATTGCTGACATATGAAGAGAACCCATACCGAAGTCACCTAATGCAGCCTCATTAGATATCCATTGTAAATCTGCCATATCACGCACACCAGCTTTGTTTAACTCATGTTCAATATTAAAGATATACTCAAATGCAGCACCTTGACATGTACACATACCATGACCAGTACCGATTAGGAACTTTTGACGCTCACCTTTTTTCATCTTCTCGATACACTTAAAAAGCTCATGTGAAGCGTGAACTGCATGATCTGCCGTACAAACTGACACTGTGTGCTCACCGAGTTGCGAACCTTCTCCAAGACCAGGAGTTGCGCCAAAGTTAAGTTTTGGTCCAGTTGCATTTACAAGATAATCATACTCGATATTTTCTGTAACGCCTTCTTTACCAGCTTCTGTATACTCAATACTAACGAAAGGCTTACCACTTGACTCAGATCCCTCTGGATTAATAGAAACTGCTTTTGCTTGTTTATAATTAATACCAGCTTTTGCATATACAGGAGCTAAATCAAATGTAACATTCTCTTTTGTCATTTGACCAACACCTACCCAAATATTTGACGGAATCCAATTCCATTTAGCATTTGGAGTCACCACTACAACCTCGTGACCTGAACCTAACCATTTTGCAGCAAATGTCGCAGTAGTATGACCTGAGACACCTCCACCAAGAACAACTAATCTAGCCATTAAACATCCTTATTGTTAATTAAGTCTAAAAAAAACTCACTACAATAGTATCTTAAAAATTTAAAAAAAAACTTTGTAAAATTATTTACGCATTATGATTGCTTATAAACAACAAAATTAAACTTTCAATATTTTACTAATAATTTCATAAACATTTTTAGAGAGGGATTGCTCATTTAGGACTCTTTGTAGCTCTGTTTTCATAGCATCTCTGTTTTTATCATTTAGCCTCTCGTATATCTTAAACGCACCCGCCAAGCCTGAAGCCATTTGTGGATTTATCTTATCGATATCTATAATCTTATCTGCTATAAATTTGTATCCAAGTCCATCTTTTGAGTGAAAATATTTATAGTTTCTAGCAAAAACACCGATAAGTGAACGAACCAAATTTGGTACAAGCTCATTATATACCTCATCGTTTTGAAGAGCCATTACACGATCGAGTGTGCCCTCTCTATGTGAAGAAGCTAGGATAGAGAAATATTTTTGCATCACTAAAGTATCTTTTTTATATCTGTTATAAAAGTTCTCTAGGCTCACTGCTGAGAGCTCTGCTGAGATATTTTCTAAAATATCAAGAGCAATAATTCTATCTGTCATGGTCACAGAGCTGTTATACTGCTCATTTGCTAAAGTTGCAATCTCATCATTTTCTAAAGATGAGAGAAGTTTTAAGACGCGGTTTTTGAGGCTTCGCTCTCCTATGCTTTTTGCATCAAGCTCTTTAGACTTTGGTTTATGGTTTTGTTCATAAAGCTCTAAAAGCTTTTCTTTGTATAAAGAAGCAAGATGTTTTTGAAGTTTCTCTTTTGCCTCATAAATTATCTCAAAATCAATTACCTTAGCTCTTTGCATAATCGCAGATACACTTGGAAGCTCTAAAAGTAGGGCTTTGTATGACATATCAAGTTTTTCTTCCAATATATGTCCATACGCTTTAACATACTCTTCATCAACCCCCTCGCCTCTCATTAGAGCTTCAATCGTCTCTAGGGCAAATGACTGCGCTGACTCATACTTTACAAAACTGTTTTTATCATATTTCATTAAAAAGGCGTAATTGCTATCTTTATGTTCTATGATTATCGGAGCTGAAAAATCTCTGTTTATAGAGAGTGTTGGTTTTGATTTTGCTTCAAATACAAACTCTTGGCTCTCTTTTGAGACTATTAAAACTTTTTCTAAAATCTCTTTGCCGCTACTCTCTAAAAGAGCAATTTTAAGAGGATAGTAGTAAGATTTTTGTGCGCTGCCATCAACTGCATCTGGAACTATTTGAGTTAGAGTCACTATAAATTTGCCACTCTCAAATCTCTCATCTATTTTCAATTTTGGAGTTCCTGATTGATGATACCATCTCTTAAACTGCTCCAAGTCAACGCCACCAGCCTTACTCATAGCCCATAAAAAGTCATCTGTTCTTACCGCTTGTCCATCAAACGTCTCGAAGTACAGATCCATAGCCTTGCGGTACTTCTTCTCCCCCAAAAGAGTATGAAGCATACGGATAACTTCAGCGCCCTTTTCATACACTGTAGCTGTGTAGAAGTTGTTGATAGCCATGTAAGAATCTGGCTGAATTGGGTGCGCTGTTGGAGAAGCATCCTCTACAAACTGTCTCTCACGAAGCGCTTTTACATCTTCTATGCGTCCAACCTCTTTTGAGTTCATATCGGCAGAGAAGCACTGATCACGAAAAACCGTAAGCCCCTCTTTTAGTGTAAGCTGAAACCAATCTCTGCATGTGATGCGATTTCCAGTCCAGTTGTGAAAATACTCATGTGCGATAACACTCTGTATCCCCATAAAGTTGGCATCAGTCGCACTATCTTCATCGGCTAAAACATAAGCGGAGTTAAAGATGTTTAAACCTTTGTTCTCCATCGCACCCATGTTAAAACTATCAACTGCCACAATACTGTAAATGCTTAAATCATACTCTCTGCCATAAACATCCTCATCCCATTTCATCGCATCTTTGAGCGATTTCATAGCATGTTTGCACTTAGACTCATTTCCTCTGTCTGTGTAGATATATAGTCTTACATATTTGTTGCTTTTTGTTATGAACTTATCCTCTATAACGCCCAAATCTCCAGCAACAAGAGCAAAAAGATAAGATGGTTTTGGATGTGGGTCAAACCAAGTTATCCCATGTCTGCCATCATCAAGCTTGAAGTTTGACTCTCTGTTTCCATTGCTAAGTAAAACTGGATAGCGCTCTTTGTCCGCTACTAACGTTACTTTAAAAATAGCCATAACATCAGGACG
>CAMBTK010000025.1 GCA_945870785.1 Sulfurimonas crateris | reverse complement strand
CAGTGGTGGGTTCTGAGTGACTCGAACACTCGACCACTCCGTTATGAGCGGAGGGCTCTAACCAACTGAGCTAAGAACCCACTGTTTCTATAAAAGCTTTTGCTTTGTAGGTCGGAATTATACTTTAGCCTAGCTTAGATTTTTCTGATGACTTAATATCTTTAATCTTAAAAACAACTGCGTACAGAAGTGGTACGTATACAAGATTTAAGGCTGTTGCCCATGCTATACCAAATCCTAGAGAAATTGCCATTGGCTGAAGTATCATAGCTTGCCCTGAAGCAAAAAATATAAGTGTTGAGAGTCCTAGAACAGTAGTAAGAGATGTTAAGAAAATCGGTCTTAATCTTGTTTGAGCCTGTTTCATTAACTCTTCTGTATTTGTTGCATTTTTTATAAAACTAACAACTATTAAGCCATCATTTACAACAACCCCCGCAAGGCCAACAACTCCTATCATTCCTGGCATTGTTAGGTTAATTCCCATAACCATATGCCCAAAAAACACACCAAGCAATACAAGCGGTATTGTACTTATAACAATTAAAGATTTTTTTATCGAGTCAAATAACCAAACAAGTGTGATAAAAATTAGAAATATTGCAATAAGTGCAGATTGAAGCATCTCTCTTTTGTTTTTTTCGTTCTCTTTTTCTTCACCCTTTATATCAACTCTAAACCCACTCTCTTTTAACCTCTTAAACGTAGGTTCTAATTTTTTCATAGCTTCAGAAGATGTAGCAATTTTTTTATCTAGCGAAGCAACAACAGTTCTTATTCTTGTACCATTCTCTTTTTGAAGAGCTACAAATCCTTGTGCCATAACAAAATCAGTTACGTCTTTAAGTAAAACAAATTTGTCTGAAGACGGTATTTGAACTTCAATGCTATTTATAGAATCAATTTTTTGATTAACTATGCTCTCTATTTTAATTCTAACAAGTCCATTATCATTAAACATCTTTCCATATTCGCCCTTTAGATAGTAAGAGCGAAGCTCTCTTGAGATAAGCTCCTCGTTAAAACCTAGCTGTTGTCCATACTCATTTACGCGTAGCTTTAACTCTTTCTCACCTAGCGTTGCATCATTTGAAACATTATTTACGCCATCTATTGATGTTAACGCATTTTCTAACTCTTTTACACCCTCAATAATTTTCTCTTCATCATTTGCAATAATACTAATTTCAATATCAGATGCAACAACACCAGCTCCTGGAACTTTAACAACGAGCTCTTCAAAAACTTTTTTTCCACTACTTTGTAAATCCATAAAAGGATCTACAACTTTTTGTACATCTTTTGCAATGTCAACAGCGTCTCTTTGTCTCTTTAAAACATCCTTATCATACTCTACAGATAAATATGGGCTTATATATCTATCAAAAGCGTTATCTGGGGCACGTTCACTTAAATCTATAAAGATATGAAAAAGATGCTCACCAGTCTCAACCATATTTTTTGCATCAAGCTTAAAACCAATTATAGATGTTATGGAAGATATATCATCGCCTTTTATATTTTTAAGTAGCTCTTTTTCTAACTCAGTTACAATAGTTTCTGTATCTTCGAGCTCATTATTTACATTTACTTTGCCATAAACATAAACCTGTGTTGTATCAAAATCTGGAAATAGTTGAAATTTTGAATTTTTAATCATAAGAGCAGTTAATGATAAAATTGTTACTACAATTAAAGTCAAAGATAGCACTTTTCTTCTAAAGAAAAAGTGTAAAACAGCATTATGCCACGATGACAATTTAGCCCAAATCTTTTTTGCAAAACTATCTTCTTTTGAAACTTTTAAAAAGTCATGTGCATGTAAAGGTAAAAAGTAAAATGCTTCAAAAAGAGATGATAATAAAAGTACAGTTATCATAATAGGTATGATTTTTATGAACATTCCCATCTCACCACTAAGTAAAAGCATAGGTAAAAATGCAAATACAGTAGTCAGAGTAGCTGTTAAAACCGCAGGAAACATCTCTTGTGCACCAACAATCGCTGCTTCTCTTCTTGGCATACCCTCTTCTAAATGTCTGTATATATTTTCAGCTACAACTATAGCCTCATCAACTAACATTCCAAGGGCTATAAGTGCACCAAGAAGAGAGAGCATATTTAGACTATCGCCCATTAATTCAGACGCAATAAGCCCAATCATAAAGCTAACAGGTATTCCAATTGCCACAACTATTGCGATACCACGATTTACAAAAAGCAGCATTGCTAAAAAAACGAACATAAGACCAAAAACTATATTTGCAAAAACAGTGTTTAGACGATTTTTAATCCACACAGAGGTGTCAGCATATATCTTATACTCTAAATCTGGATGCAATAGCTCTTGCTCTTTTAAAAGAGTACGTACCCGTTTAACAAGCTCTATCGCATTTCCATCTTCTGACTTTGCAATATTTATAGAGATATTTCTCACTCCATTATAGTGAGAGAGCTCGGACTCATCGCTAAGTTTAAAAGCAACTTCTGCTATATCTGCTATACGGACTTTTACGCCACCAACACTAATTATGGTCTGCTCAACAGCCTCTTTACTCTTCTCTCCATTGTATGTAGAAATGTATAGATGAGAACCCCTGTCTTTAATAGTACCAATTGGAAAAACAGAGCTTATATTTTTAATAGCATCTACCGCTAAAGCTGGTTTAAGCCCATAGGCTAATAGTTTTTGCTCATCAATATTTACAACAAGCTCTTCATCTGCATCACCTCTAATGGTAACTTCACTGAGCTCTTTAAACTTGCTAAGTTCACTCTTAAGCTCTTCTGCTCTTTGTAGTAGTTCCTCTTTTGGTTTATCTCCAACAAGAGCAACGAGAGCTAGTGGAAAATTATGCAGTTGAATTTTGGCAATTGGTTCCGCCATATCAGCTGGGAGATCTTTTTTTACACTTCCTACAATATCTTTAACATCATTTAAAACATTTGCATTGTCAGAATTTGGTTTTATATCTGCGATAATTACAAATGAACCATTTTTGATAGTTGTTTTAACAGTATCTAGTTCTGCTATATTTTGCAGGTCATCTTCGATAGTTTTTACAACCATCTTGTCTAAAATATCTGCGGACGTTCCAACATAACCACCAGATATAGTTACTTTATCCATATTCATAGGAGGAAATATCTCTTTTGGAATATTTATATATGCAAAGATAGAGAGGACAAATATAAATGTTAAAAGAATGTGATTTAAGAGAGGTTTATCAATTGCAAATTCTAAAAAACGTCTAATCATAATATTTCTTTAAAAAAGTGTATCAAGGATTTGATTTTTAAATCTAATAGACTCTACTGAGGCACGAATAAGCCTGTTTTCCTCTTTTAGAGTGTCATATTCACCTTTTAGTTTCGCGATATCTCTACTTGTAAAATAGATTTGCTGTTGAATATATATTTTAGGAAAAAGCATAGCAACTATAAAAAAAACAGTCAGTAAAACATAAAAAAAATAGTTTAAATCCAACGCTTTTTTTGGGTTAAGAACAGCATCTATCTCTTCTAAAAGTTCTGTTTTTTCACTCATATCATCTATCCATCTCAAATACTCTCATCTTTGCACTTCTACTTCTTGGATTCTCTTTTAGTTCATCCAACTGCGCAATTATAGGCTTTTTTGTTAAAATTTTTCCCAAAGAGTTATCGTTTGAGCATGTGCATCTAATGGCTTCTGCTGGGCATATACAATTAGCCCTCCACTTGTTAAATACATTTTTTACAATTCTATCTTCAAGTGAGTGAAATGAGATAATTGCTACTTTTGTATCTGAAAATCCACTCTCTTGTATAGTATCCAATAGTGATTCTAACTCACCAAGTTCATTATTTACTTCTATACGAACTGCCTGCATAAGAAGCGTTGCGGGGTGTATTTTTTTTCCACTTGGCATAAGATGTTTAATTGCTTCTGAGAGCTCTTTTGCCGAATAAAACGGACGATTATTTACTATAAATGATGCTATTTTTTTATAATTTCTAAGTTCTCCATACTCTAAAAGCACCCTCTCAAGCTCAAGTAATGAGTACTCATTTATAACGACACTTGCACTAAGTGGCGCATTTTCATCCATTCTCATATCAAGGTTTTCACTAAAAAATGAAAATCCTCTCTCTTTTTTATCGAGTTGAAGAGATGAAACCCCAATATCTGCCAAAATTCCTCTAATATCAGCTACATCATGCTCTTTTAAAATTTCTTTAATTACAGTAGAAAAACGCCCTTTTTTTATAACAACTCTATCTTTATATGCTTCAAGTCGTTTTGTTGAAAAATCTATTGCACTCTGATCTTGGTCTATTGCTATTAGTTTTATATCTGGATTTGCATCAAGAATCATAGAAGAGTGTCCGCCATAGCCCATAGTACAGTCAATCACTATTCCGCTTTTTATATTTTGAAAGAGTTCTAAAACTTCTCTGTAAAGAACTGGAACATGTGGAATTATTTGCATTTACAGCCTGTATATTTTTTTAATTATTCTTATTATGATTATACATTAACTTTGTAAAGTTTAATTTTTATTACAGTATCATAAAGAAAAAAAGGCTAATTTTATGCAAAGTTTTTTGAATGAAAATTATATTGAAATCGTTAGTGTAATTGCATTTTTGAGCCTATTTTTAATTTATATAATTTTTAAAACTACTCCGAAGAAAGAAGCTTATAAAAATTCTGATAAACAAAAGTTAGAAAAAAAAGATACTCCACCTGAAAAAATTAAATCTATAAAAGAAGAAGAAGAAACAAAAAAAGAAGAAAATATAACCCATAAAGAACCTGAAGAAGAAGAAAAAGTAGATATTAAACCAACATTAACTAGAAAAAAAAGAGAGCTCATAAAACATGAAAAAATAGCTAAAGATGATTTTTCAATATTTTTAGGTGTAAAAATTTTAATTGCAGAAGACAATATAATAAATCAAAAAGTTATTATTGGTCTCTTATCAACGTCTGGAATTGATATAACAGTAGCAAATGATGGACAAGAAGCATTAAACATACTACAAAATAACACCGATTTTTCTATGATTTTTATGGATGCTCACATGCCTATTTTAGATGGTTTTCAAGCAACAAGACTTATTAGAAAAAATCCAAAATATAACCATATACCAATCATTGCTCTAAGTGGAGATACCGCAGCTGATGATATAAGAAATATGCTAAATGTTGGAATGGAAGCTCATATAGAAAAGCCACTGAAGATGGACTCTCTTTATGATATTTTATATATTTACACAACTGGAAACGAATCAAAAAACAATTCTTTAGATAATCACAATGAAGAATTAAAAGAGTTTGATACAAAAGTAGGTCTAGAGATATGTGGTGGAGATAAAGAGTTTTATCTTGAGATTTTGAACGATTTTACTCTAAAGTACTCAAATTCTTCACAAATAATTCAAGAACTTATAGGAAATTCAGACAGCCTAAATGCAAATAAAATATTGTTAGATATGTCTGGTGTTGCGGCAAATATAGGAGCAGACGAACTACATAAGATTGCAGTTGATTTAAAAAACAGTCTTTCAAACCCTACAGATTTGGAATATATAAACAATCTAAAAAAATATAAAAGATCACTTCACCAAGTATGTGAAGCAATCAATGAATACACAAGCCAGAACTAACCTCTGTTTAATGCTTGCTTAACATGTTCGTCTGCCATAGTTATATTCCACTCTGGCTCCCAAACTAAATCTATCTCTACACCCTTTATATTTGCCATCTTTAAAACAGCCTCTTTTACCCATTGCTGAATTAACTGATGCATAGGACACGCTTTTGTTGAGAGCGTCATTTTTACATATGCGTTTCCATCCACGTCACATGAAGCATCATATATAAGCCCCATCTCCACAAGATTAAAGCCAACTTCTGGGTCAATTACTGTTGAAATAGCTAAAAATAGCTCCTCTTTTGAATACATTTTAAATCCTTATTTATAATTTATCATATGAAAAACATTTCTTACAAAAGCCAACACACCTATCAGCAAGAAAGAGGCACCAGCTTTTATAAGTTTTTCATCTTGAAGTAAAATAGCTATCGCTATAATAACAACACCTACTGCGCTAAAAAGAAGTTGTGCTGATGAGCTCTGTTTTGGAACCATATCAGCCAGCATCGGAACTCTCTGTTTTCCAACAAGAGGAGAAAATCTCTCAAACCATACTAAAAATGGGATTATTTTATACACATGCCCTGTTACAGCAAAAGCAAAAAAACCAAAAAACATCATCCAGCCAGAACATAGAAGAATCTCTTCTGTTCCAATGAAAAAATATACAATAGCTAAAATCAAAGAGGCTATAAGTGAAAAATATGAAAACATAAGAGATTTTGCATATATATCTATCTCTTTTCTAGCTCTTGTTTTATAGATACTGTTTATAAAATAAAAGTATATAGACAGCCCTAATATAGCCAATAAATAGCCGCTGTACTCCAAAATTGCCAATGGATAAAAAGATGAAGCAACAACTAAAAGAACAGCTACGCTAACCATCAACATAGCTCTCTCTAAAGGTTTTTGTGAAAATCCATGTGAGAGTCCAAACATAGGAAGAAGCACTAAAGAGAGCCCCATTACAGTAATAACGATATAACCGATAATGACTAAAAACAGATGCCCCCTAAGCAACATGTTAATATCAATAGTTATAAGTCCGCTGTAACCAAGGGACATTACAAGACCAAAAATAACACCAAAGAAAAGAAATGTATTTGATACTAGTATACTTTTCATAACAAGATTAAATTTTTTAATCTTTTTAATAGTTAAAAATATCTCCATGACAAATATCATCATAGAGATAAGTACAACAACTCCTCCAAATGGAAGTAGCATCGGATAACCTACAAAGCCAAATACCATCATAATGGTACCAATACCTAGCAGTGGCCATATTGCGTAAAATAGTTCAACCCCAAAGTGACCAACCTCTAAAACAACAGGCACAAGCTGTGCCATTGCTCCAAAGATAGTCATCATAATAAATCCAAGTAAAAAAAGATGTACAAAACCTATTATTTTCGTATCTAATATAAAAAGATTCTCAGCAGAGATAAAAAAAATATAAATAATACTAACCAGATAAAACAAGCTCCCCAATATAAAAAAAGGAGAGATAAGCTTAAATGGAGGTGCGAAATCTTGTGAGATAGAAAACATATAATCTATTTAGTGAGTAATATTTTGCAAATTAGTGTATGTTGATGAAGAGTCATTACTTGTAAAAGTTACTTTTACTAAACCATTATCAGTCTCTTCTAATGTATGCGATATATCATCCCCAAGTTTTGCAAATAGACCACCTGGAGTTTTGTGGTTAATCATAACCAATTTATCTTTTGTTCCCTTGATAAGCTTCAAACCACTTACCGCATTTACCATTGGATCTGGCGGTCCACACTTTGATGTATCAAAAAAATAAGTACTTTGACCATCCTCTTCTAGCTTGAAGAAATCAACATTTGCGCCAGTAACTTCAATCTTTATGGCATTTTCTGGAATTAAAGACATTTATAACACTCCTCTATTTTTAATATTTATAATTGTAATTTATCTTTTAAATTAAAGCGTTGATTTGTATCAACAAAATATCTCTAATTCCATCTAGTTTCTATCTTGTTTGTCCACTTCCATAAATTTTATACTTATATGTAGTTAGTCCCTCTATTCCCATTGGACCCCTTGCATGAAGCTTATTTGTACTTATTCCAACCTCTGCTCCAAACCCAAAAGAACCTCCATCGGTAAAGCGCGTTGATGCATTAAGATAGACCGCAGCAGCATCAATAGAATTTAAAAACTTTTCAGCTGTTGTTACATTTTGAGTCACAATAGCTTCTGAGTGACCTGAGCCAAATCTAACAATATGCTCTATCGCCTCTTCTACTCCATCGACTACTTTTATGTTTAATATATTTGCTAAATACTCAGTATCATAATCTTCATCTGTTGCATTTTCAACATCTATAATTTTTTGTGTTTTCAAACAACCTTTTAGTTTTGTGTTTGCTTTATCAAACTCTATTTTTATAAGAGGAAGGGCATTTTTTGCAATAGCGCTATCAACTAAAAGTGTCTCCATAGCATTACAAACCCCAGGTCTTTGAACTTTTGCATTTATAGCAATTTTTATAGCATCCTCAAGTATCGCTTCTTTGTCTATATAAGTATGACACTGCCCTTTATCATGCTTTACCACGCTTACGGTTGCATTATCACATACATATTTTATAAGCCCTTCTCCACCACGAGGAATGATCAAATCTACATATTTATCCATTTTAATTAGTTTAGCAACACCCTCTCTTGAGGAGTCTGGGACCAGAGAGATTAGAGATTTTGGCAAAGAGTTTCTCTCTAATGTTGCTTGAAGAACTTTTGCTATTGCTTCATTTGAGTTTTGAGCCTCTTTTCCGCCCTTAAGCACACATACATTTGAGCTTTTAAAGCAGAGTGCAGCTGTGTCGCTTGTAACATTTGGACGAGATTCATAGATAATTCCAATCACACCAATAGGAATAGATACTTTTTCGATTTTAAGCCCAGCTTCAGTTACCCAACCATCAAGAACACGTCCCACAGGCTCTTTTAGCGCTGCTATCTCCTCAATTGCTACAGCCATTGCATCTATGCGCGCTTCATCTAAAAGAAGTCTGTCCATCAAAGACGAAGAGAGATTATTCTTCTTCCCATCAGCCATATCAAGAGCATTTGCTTCTATGAGATCCATAGTATTTGCTCTTAGAGCATTTGCCATCTCTTTTAATACTCTATTTTTTTGTGCACCGCTTAAGAGCGATAAAACCCTACTCGCAGATTTTGCTTCTTGTAAAAATATCTCCATCTATTTGCCTTTATATATCATGCTTTGATAATTTTTGTGATGATGTTATACTACCATAAAAAAATTAAGGCACTTTTATGAAAACTATAACTTTTATTGGAAACGGAAACATGGCGCTTAGCATTGCGCAAGGACTGAAAAATAGCTACAAAATTGAAGTAGTTGGCAGAAGTTTAGAGAAAATTGAAAAATTTGAAAAAGAACTTGGAATTGATATAGAAAAAGCTCTTATGGATAATTTTAGTGTTGAAGATAAAACTGTAATTTTTTGTGTAAAACCTGCAAATGTTGAAGAGGTCGCTACTAGAATCAGTGGAAAAGCTAGAGTTATTTACTCCGTTTTAGCTGGAACTTCACTTCAAAAACTAAGACAAAATCTACATCCACATGCTCTAGTCCGCGCTATGCCAAATCTAGCTGCAAGTGTTGGCAAATCAATGACAACTCTCACTGGTGATGAAGAGTTTAAAGAAGAAGCAAAAGAACTTCTTGGAGCAATAGGAACTACTCTTTGGCTAGGAAGCGAGAAAGAGCTCGATATCGCTACGGCACTTGCTGGAAGCGGTCCTGCTTATCTTACACTTATTGCTGAAGCATTAACAGATGGAGCAGTAAAGCAGGGAATGAGAAGAGATGATGCTATGCAAACGATGCGTGGTCTGTTTGAAGGTTTTGGAACACTTATACAAAATGTCCACCCTGCACTACTAAAAGATGCTGTTATGAGCCCTGGAGGTACGACAGCTGCTGGTTATGGTGCGCTAGAAAATGGAAATGTAAGAGCGTCTTGTATAGATGCTATAGAGAGTGCTTATAAAAAAGCAGTTGAATTATCTAAATAGCTAAAGAGAGTAAAGTTTATAAAAACTTTAAAATCTCTTTTTCTATCTCCTCTTTTTCTATAATTGTGCTTTGTGCAATTGGCTTTGTAAATAATTCTTTTACCATAGCTGGAATCTCTAAATTTGCCTCTTTAGATATAGACTCTAAAGCTAAAATATCCTCTGCGTCTATCTCTCCTGTAAGTGCGTTTGCTATCACTGGAGAAAATTTTGTCCACTCAGCAGTTGAGTAAGCAATAGTTTTTATCTTAGGGTCTGAACATGTCTCATAAGATTTCATACATGTAGCAGTATGTGGATCCATAAGATAACCATGATTATAAAAAATATCTTTGATATATCTCTTACCCTCTTCTCCATTACAAAAATCAGCGTCAAAACTCTCTTGAAGTTTTGCAAGTTCGTCTGCACTTAACTCATAAAAATTCTTAGACTCTAGTTCTTGCATAAGCTCTTTTGTTCTCTCATGTCCAAACATGTCAAATAATATTCTCTCAACATTTGAAGACTTTAGTATATCCATGGCTGGAGAAGTAGTACTCACAACACAAGAGTCTCGTAGGTCATATTTTCCAGTTTTAATAAGCTTTGTGAGGACATTGTTCTCATTTGAAGATATTATGATTTTAGAAACATTTAGACCCATTTTCCAAGCATAGTAAGCGCCAAGAGCGTTTCCAAAGTTTCCACTTGGAACATTTAGATAAACCTTCTCGCCTATTATAATAGCACCTTGACGAACAAGCTCTAAATAACTGTGAATATGATAGATTATTTGAAAAATTATACGCCCAAAATTAACAGAGTTTGCAGCAGAGAGAAGGATGTTTTTTTTCTTTAAGGCAGCTTTAAAATCATCTGAAGCAAGAAGTCTCTTTAGTGCATTTTGTGCATCATCAAAAACGCCATTTATTCCAATAACTTTTAGATTTTTAGCATCTTCGGTAACCATTTGAAGTCTTTGAACATCACTTGTTCCGCCATCTGGATAGAGACATGCAACTTGGACATTTGCTCTGTTTTTAAAAGTCTCTAGCGCAGCTGGACCAGTATCGCCACTTGTTGCAGCTAGTATTAGATAATGCTCATCTCTTTTTTGCGCTATTGAAGAGAGCACAATTCCAAAAGGCTGTAGAGCCATATCCTTAAATGCACGAGTTGGACCGTGATATAGCTCACTTACATAAAGATTCTCTTTTACTTTTACGACTGGAACAGGATTTTTTGGATTGTCAAATTTATCATAAAGGTTTAGTGCTTCATCTATAACGCTTTTATCAATATCTATCTCAAAACGGCTGAGCATATCAGAAGCCAGCTCTTTGTATGAAGAGTTTATATGCTTAATTAAAAATTCCTCTCCTAAAGAAGGTAAACTCTCAGGCACATAAAGACCTCCAAAAGAGGCGATTGGGTTTAAAATAGCTTCTGAGAATGTAACATTTTTTGGTTTTGATGCGTCATATCCGCGTGTTTGAATAAAGTTCATATTTTTCTGCCTAAATTTTTTTTGAAATTATATCAAAATTAACAAAGAATCAAAATCAATGTATCCTTCTATGCTTGTTATCATGTTTAAAAAATGATATAAAAATAGTTATCAACAGCAAAGAAGCAACTATCTCATAACCAATCATCCAAACAATCAAAAATGAGTTGAAATCAAGTAGCATAAAATACTCAAATCTTCCACCAGCTACAAAGAAAAATAAAAATATAGCACCACTTATATATGGAATTGAAATGAAGTACAATGTGTAAAAAATCCCTTCATACCCTTCTATGACAGGAAGATAATCGCTAAAATCTACTTTTTTGTTAGCAAAAGATTCAGGCTCAGATCTAGTTGATTTTATATGAGAACTCTCTCTTGTTCTATCCTCACGCAAGAGCTGATTATAATACATAGCATTGTTTCTGTGATTATCCAAATCTCTATTTGAATCCATTTACAACTCCTTATAGGACTTTAATTATTAATAATAGCACTTATTATATTAAAATAGCAACAAAAAACAATTAAATAAACTTAAGATAAAGTATCAAAAATTATTGAAACAAACTAATAGGATTTATATGAAATGACTTTTGCGTAACTTCAAAAATTAGCTCATCACTTACTCTACCTATCGTGTAACCTTTTTTAACCTTTTTTCCTTTTTCAATATCTGGTGCTATTTGTGAAAGGTTTGCGTAAATAGTGTGGATACCATTATCATGTTCAACAATTACTATATTATTTAAAACAGGTGTTTTGTCTGCGTATATGACTTTTCCATTGAAAACAGTTTTTACTTTTTCATTATTTTGCGCTGGTTTTAGCGATATAGACTCATTAAAAACTTTAATGCCATAAATAGGGTCCGTATAATTTCCATATTTTTTTGTAATTTTATATGGCTCAAATGGAGGAATCGTTTTTTCTCCAACATAAAGTTTAGTTTTTGCAGCTTGATAACTGCTTCCAACTGTTTTTACTTTTGGCAAATCACTACTGCTGCTTGGAGTTGTTGCGTTTTCAGCAAAAGCTTCTTCTCTTTCACTATCTTCTTGTACCTTTTTTAACTCATCTATTTTTATAATGTTTAGTTGTGCAAGTGTCTTTTTAAGTGAATCTTGCTTATTTAAAATCTCTTTTAACTCTTTTTTATATGAATCCCTAGCAATTTTTTGCTTTTTAAGCGATTCAATATTTGCATCTTGAGTTTTTTTAACCTCTCTTCTCTTTGAATCAATTGATGCAATTGCAACTTCAAGAGAACTTACATGATGATTTAATATATCTATATTTTTAGAGTTTTCATAAAATTTCTCATTTAGCTCTTTTATTTTTATTTTAGCGCTATGAAGCATACTCTCTAAAACTTCATACTCTATCAATGAATCTTGAGAGGCGCTAAACTCCTCTTCTAAAACAATCGAAAGGGTTACACTTTGTGCAATTGTAAAAACTAACTCTTCTTCAAGCGCATTACCATTTTGCTTCAGCCCATCTTGTGATGTTTTTAACTCTTTTATCTCTTTTACATTAGTATCGTAACTACTCTCTTTTTCTACAAGTTCATCTTTTAACCGCTTAAGACTCTCTTGCTGAGTTTTTATATCTCTTTCATGGCGTAAAATAGCCTCTGCAGTCTCATCCATTTTCCTACTTATTGCTTCTTGTGTTTTTGCATAAGAGCCTATTTCAGAACTTGTTTTTTCTATTTTTGTATCAACATTTGTTTTTGCTTCTGCAAATAAGCAGATAAAAGAAAATAGTATAAATAATCTAATCATGCCTCTTCTTTATGACCTACAACAATCAATGATGCCAAAATAATTGATATTGATATTGCAACACCTACTATAATCAAAGAATCGTCAATAGGGTTAAAAATAACAACATCTATACCAATACTTCTAAATTGCTCTATTATCCAAGGATAAGATGAGAGATAAGCAAAAACTCCGATTGATAAAAAACTAGCAATTAATGCATCTACAATTGAGAGTCTAAAAAGAACAGCTGAACGCAACCATAATGCAGCACCAAAAAGCCCCATTATGCTCATTCTTTCATTATGTTTATATTGCCAAATTCTTAGCTCTTTAAATATAAGAAGTACCGTTACAACCAAAACAACGATAGAAAAAAGAGAGACAACATTTTTAAAAAGTAAAAGAAGCTTGTAAACGGTATCGTGATTATGTGAAAAATCTTCTACTTTTGTTATAGAGCTATTTTCAAGAAGATTATCTCTTAGCTTTTTAACTTCTTGCGGGGATGGATAATAGCCTAAAGATAACTTATAAAATTTCGGAAGAGTAAGTTTCAAAAGCTCTATATTTGTACTTTTCATATCACTACTTAATCGCTTTATAACAGAGTCTGGCGATATCTCTTGTGAATTTGAGATAATGCTATTTATCTTCTTAAACTCATCGACACTAACCTCTTTTTTACTTACAGCAATAACTGAATAGTTTTGTGAAAGATTTATTTTATAAGCGTCAATAGCACGTTCAACGATGAAGAAGACCTGCATTGAAAAAAGTATACTCAAAAGAGCAATTACCAAAGAGAGATGATTTCTAACAGACTTCATGAATACTCCCATACTCAATATGAAAATGTTTATAATTAACATTTAGGGTTTTTGGTATATTGTGTGTTACAACTATTACAGTCGTTTTCAACTGCTCATTAGCCCCCTCTAGAAGATTCCAAATAAGCCCAGATGAGTACTCATCAAGATTGCCTGTTGGTTCATCTGCTAAAATCAGTATAGGATTATGCGCAAGAGCTCTTGCCATCGCAACTCTTTGCTGTTCACCACCGCTAAGTTCTAGTGGATATTTTCCTGTTTGATGATTCAACCTTACATGTTTTAAAAGCTTATCAACTTGATTTTGAGCAACGCTCTTTACGTATCCATTGATTAAGAGAGGTAGCATTATATTTTTATCGATATTCCACTCTTTTACAAGTTTATAGTCTTGAAATACTATCCCTATATGTCTTCTTAAAAAATTTAGTCTTGAGCGCGAAATATTACCAAGCTCAACACCACCAACCACAAGCGACCCTTGTTTTAGCTTTAATCCACCAAACAGAGACTTAAGAAGTGTAGATTTTCCACTTCCGCTTGCACCTGTAATAAAGACAAAATCAGCAGAGTTTATAGAAAAATTTGCCTTATTTATAATAGTTTCATTGTTTGAATATGCCAATGAAAGATCTTTGGCTATTATCACTTTATCCACAAAGCACCTCATTTAAAAATTTATGTGCGATTAGATTGCTCTTAGATCTAAGCGGCGTCTTTGGGTAGTAGTAAGCTTTAGTGTCTTTTACTATCACATAGAGATGCTCTGGCTTATCAAAACTCCCCATAGATAGGCGTAACATTGCTCCATCATCCAAAGTATAACTTCGCTCAAAATTTATAAAACCACTCTCAAATTTTTGAGTTTTCTTATAAAGATTGATAACTTCTTGCGCGTTTAAATTCACATGTGAAAATTCAAAATTGCCCTCAAGAGAGAGTTCAGGTGAGAGCTCACTATTTATCATAGTCACATCATAGAAATTTTTTTGCATCTTCTTCCATCTATCTTCATACTTGCTAGTTATTGCAATATCTCTATTTTTATTTATATGAAGCGTAGTTTTAGGAAATGCGATAAATGTCTCATATGAGTAAGCGTAATAGTTCTCGCTGTCAGTTCTAAGCTCTAACGTTCCGCTAATATTTAAAATACGGCTAGCTTCTTCTATAAACGGTGTTGATATAACTCTTCTATGAGGTTTTTTATCCCATGGTACTGGAAAGTGCACATATATTTTTTCTATTATATTTGATGGAACTAACTCCATGAAAAGTCTTGCATCATAATTTAAAATCAATATATTTTCAATATTTTTAATTGTAATTTGCTTTAATACTTGCTCAATAGAAGGAGTATGTATCTCAATGCCTATATATAGAGTATCTGGATTATTTTGTGCCTGATGAAGGAGGTGGCGACCAGAACCAAAACCTACTTCTATACAAATTTTCTCATTTGTTGGAAAATTTGTTGCAAAGTAGCTTATATCCTTAAGTGATTTAACTTCTCTTAGATGGATGTTTTTTTGATGTTGTGGTACATTGGATGAGATAACATTCATTTCAGAAGCACTAGCGTATGAAAGCAGAGCTTTGTGAACATTAAAGATAGATGGTGGTCTTGTAAGTTTGTCACTCTTTAAAAGCTTTTTATTATCTTCATCTATTACCAATAGAAAGAACTCATCTTCATCTACGCTTACAGAAATTAATTTTTCCTCTTGATATGATGCGTTTTTTGCTATAAAATTAAAAGAGACGCCATCTTTGTCTGAAGGCATCTCAACTTCTTTAAACTCTGCAATGTGTAAATGTGGCATTAATTCTCGTTTAGTTAAAATCTTGCATTGGTATAATTACTTCTTCTATTGGAGCTGGAGAAATAGGGCTTGAAGGCTGAACTTTTCTCTCTTGAACTACATTTTGCTCAACTCTATTTTGCTGAACACTTGAAGGATTTGCTCTTTTTGGAACCATACTTTTATCTTCAATTTTCAACTTTACCTCTATACTAGGCTCTGATTTTATACCATTAGCATCTACGGCAAAAATTTTATAATAATATGTTTTTTCATATTCAACATTTGAATCTAAAAATTGATTTCCATTAATATTTTTAAAATCTTCGATAGAACTCTCTAAAAAACTTTTAGAGAATTTTTTTTGCACTATATAACTTTTTGCTCTTGAATCAGAGCTAACCCAAGAGAGTTTAACTTGTCCATTTACAAACATCGCCTCTGCAAGTGAAGGAGCTGAAGGCTTTACTAAAGTTCTTCCAAGTGCCGTAAAGTTAGAGTTAACGCTCTCTAACTTATCTCTATCTACAACACTAACTCTGTAAAAATACTCTTTTGAATCTTCGTCAATTTTATCTGTATATGAGCTATTTTTTGTCTCAGCCAACATCTCATAACTTCCGTTTATGCTTACAGATCTATATACTCTATACATTAAAAAATCACTTGCCTGTGTACCTCTCCAGTGAATCTCAATCTTCTTTGGCATATCTGTAGAAGCAACAATTTGCATAATCTCTGCTGGTAACTCTTTTGTTACAACACTAACTTCTTCGCTCGGCTTAGAAACTATGCCATCATATGTAAGTACGCGAATACGATATTTATATGTGAAATTGTCTTGCAAGTTTTCATCAATATACTCAGCATTAAGACGTCCATTGACTGTTGCAATATCACTCCATTTGCTCTCTTGAAGAGTTCTTCTTTGAATGATATATGCTTTTACTTTTTCATTTGCATGTGGACGCCATATTACCTTAGCACTTCTTGGCATTCCTTGAGTACTATGAATCCAGATAACAGACTCTAGCTGAGGAAGAGATGTAATAATTGTTGTTTCACTTTTTTGAGACTCTGCTTTGGCACTATATGTTTTAAAATAGTAGGCATATCTAGAGTTTGCTTCTATTTTTGTGTCTAAGTAATGAGTTGAAAAACGACTATTTACAGTATCATAGTATTCATTTTTATTGCTATCATTTTCATCAAGAGAAACTTTATATATATAAACACCTTCTACTCTTTGATCATCAATTGCTTTCCACTCAAGAGCTATTGAGCCAGAGTCTATAATTGTCCCATTTGCTGTAAGCTCTACAATTGGAAGAGTTGTATCAATGACTGCCTCTTTTTTTGGTATTGGCACATTACCGCCACAACCACTAAGTATTAGCAGGGAAGCCGTGCATAATGTTACTAACGTCAATAATTTCATCTATCTTCTCCGTATTGAATTTTTTATCTATATACTCTTTCATATCATTATCTAATGATGCGACAAAAGAGACTCTCTCTTTACTTTTTGGGTGAATAAAATATATTATGTATGCATGAAGCAAAATTCGTTCCGATTTCTCTTGCTTTGGGCTTTGAGCATATATATGATCACCAATAATATGACGATTTAAACTCTCTAAATGTACACGAATTTGATGAGTTCTGCCAGTGTAAAGTTTACATGCAAGAAGCTGATTTTTTTCATCATTTGAGAGCATTAAAACTTTAAAAGCACTTTTTGCATATTTGCCATGCTCTAAAATTGCCATCTTAAGTCTATTGTGAGTGCTTCTTGCTATTGGAGCAATAACTTCGCTTAAATCTTCTTTTAGAGGTGGATTTACAACAGCTAGATAGTATCTGCCCATGCTTTTATCTTGCAGTTGGTTTGATAAAAATTCATGTGAGGCATTGTTTTTTGCAATTACCATAGCACCACTTGTTCCCTTGTCAAGTCTATGAACAATACCATGTCTCTCTTCTCCGCTAAGAGTTGAAAGTCTTATTCCTTTGTGTTTTAACCAATCAACAAGAGTTGCTTCTTTAACACTTGGAGCTGGATGAACTGTTAAGTCTGTTGGCTTGTTGATAACCAAAATATCATCATCTTCATAAAGTATTTCTACATCAAAATCAACATCTAATGCTGCTTTTAACTCTGCTGGAGGAAACTCAACTAAAACTACTTGATTCTCTTTTAGTTTTACTCCGCTTCTTGAAACCACTTTACCATCAACTAAAACTGACTCTTTTTTAATTAGTTGAGCTATTTGTGAACGACTCTGCCCTATTTGCGATGTTAAAAATGTATCGAGGCGCTCAGGAGCCTCACAAATATAACTTTGTGTTTCATTCATATTATAAACCTTTATGATACAATTTCTAAAATCTTATGGAGTTTTAAATTTGTGGAGAATTGATAAGCGCATTTTAGCACAATTTGACCTCTTTTCTATTATATTAATCATACCTCTAGTTATAACATCAAACTGGCTTATCGGCGAAGCTGTTCCTGCCCTTGCACAAAAACAAGCAGCTTATGTTGGCATTGCTTCTTTAACATTTTTAGCTATTTTCTTACTTCCTATTAGAAGAATGAGTTGGATTATTCCTCTAATCTATTGGTTAAGCATAGCTCTTTTACTTGGTGTAGAGTTTTTTGGCCACTCAAGACTTGGAGCACAAAGATGGATAGATATACCCTTTGTTAATGCTACGATTCAACCATCCGAATTTGTCAAACCTGCCCTTATTTTAATGTTGGCATATCTTATAAATAAAGCACCTCCACCAATGGATGGATACAGATTAAAGGAGTTTGCAAAAATAAGTTTTTATATACTTCTTCCTTTTATTTTAATAGCAAAAGAGCCTGATTTAGGTACTGCATTAGTTCTTTTACTTATTGGTTTTGGAGTTTTATTTTATATCGGAGTATATTGGAAAATTTGGGCATTTTTAGTTGGGGGAATTTTAATTTTTTCTCCTATTGCTTACAATTTTTTACTTCATGATTATCAAAAAACTAGAATCCATGATTTTTTAAGCGAAAAACCTTCCTATCATGTTCAACAATCTATCATTGCAATTGGTTCAGGCGGATTTACTGGAAAATCAAAAGATGATGCAACACAAACTCAAATGAGATTTTTGCCAATTGCTACGAGTGACTTTATTTTTGCTTTTCTTGTTGAGAGAACTGGCTTTCTAGGGGCACTTGGAATTATTTTAATATATGTCATGCTAATTTTGCATCTTATGAGTTTAAGTATCTTTAACAGTGATAATTTTATAAAGGTTGTTACAATCTCAATAGCTTTTATGGTTTTTATATATATGGGAGTAAATATCTCCATGACAATAGGCTATGCCCCAGTTGTTGGTGTGCCTCTGCCCATGTTTAGCTATGGTGGAAGTAGTTTTATAAATTTTATGATTTTATTTGCAATTATGCAAAATCTAATAACGTTTAGATATAAAGATATGTATGACGGACGTGGTACAAAAAGCTTTATTTGATTTTAGAATGAGCATAAGTATTTAGAAAGAGAATTGACATAAATCTGGCAAAGTAAATTTTGAAAATGCTTTGAAATTTGTTGTTTTAGGAATTTAAAAAGGTAGTGGCGCGGTGGACGGGACTCGAACCCGCGACCCCCTGCGTGACAGGCAGGTATTCTAACCAACTGAACTACCACCGCGCATTAAATAATTGTTTCTAAAAGAGTTTTTAAAAACTTGTTTTTTTGTATTAGACAAGGCAAATTTTAATGAAGCATAGTAAACTATGCGAACTGAAATTTAACGAAGCATAATCAAAAAATGGTGGGCATTACAAGACTCGAACTTGTGACATCTACCTTGTAAGGGTAGCGCTCTACCAACTGAGCTAAACGCCCATTTTTTTATATATAACACCAAAAATAATGGCGACCCCTAAAGGATTTGAACCTCTGTCCCTACCATGAAGTGATAGTGTCCTTGGCCACTAGACGAAAGGGTCACTTTCATAAACAAAAGGTTTTTAAATGGTGGGCATTACAAGACTCGAACTTGTGACATCTACCTTGTAAGGGTAGCGCTCTACCAACTGAGCTAAACGCCCATTTAAAATCGAACTAACGTGGCGCGGTGGACGGGACTCGAACCCGCGACCCCCTGCGTGACAGGCAGGTATTCTAACCAACTGAACTACCACCGCGCATATAAAAGTAAAAATGGTGTCCTGTGATGGATTCGAACCATCGGCCACCTCATTAAAAGTGAGATGCTCTACCAGCTGAGCTAACAAGACATTTTCTCTAATCGTTTAGAGGACGAAATTATAGGCAAATAGGTTTTAATTGTCAAGACAAAAAATGGCAAATTTAAAAAAACGTCTCTTTGTCCATCAGCAGTAGCATTTTTATAGCAAAAAGCACGCTTTGATGCTGTATATAGTTTCTATCTCCATTTAAGTTTATACGCTCTTCCTGATGTGTTTCTTTACTTCTAATACCTATGTAAACAGTTCCGACTGGTTTATATTCGCTTCCCCCGCCATCTCCTGCTATTCCGCTTATAGATATAGAGTAATCTGCATTACTAACATTTAAAGCTCCATCACTCATCTCCAAAACAACTTCACTGCTTACTGCACCATACTCTTCAAGTGTTTTACTCTCTACTCCAAGCCAATTTTCTTTGATAGTATTTGAGTATGTTATTAAAGAGCCATCAAGAATTTTAGATGCATTATTGTTTTTTGTAAAATAATAAGTCAAGAGTCCACCCGTACAACTCTCTGCAAAAGCAACTTTTTTTCCACAAGATGAAAGCCTCTCTATTATAAAAGCTACGATGTTTGATGTTGCTATTAATTTATTTGGCAATAACTGTTTTGCTGAAGCTATAAACTTTGATATATTTCCATATTTTTTACTTCTAATATCAACTCTAAGCCAACCTTCTATAAGAGTTACTATATCAATTTTTATATCATACATCTGCGCTATTGGAGAGAGCATCGCCACAGCGCTCTCTTTATCTTCTTCAAAAAGATGTATAGTCGCTTTAGAATCCTCTACCTCTAGTAGCACTTCAGGAAACATCTGCATCTCATCCATATGAAGAACATTTATGATAGACTCTTTATACTCTAAAAGATAGCTGCCATTTTCATATATAGAGGAATTTGATGGTATAAGCATCTCATCTTTTAAGATCTGATTATCTCCAGTTATGGTGCATAAAAGTTTCCCCATAGTTGAAAAGTACTGTTTTGTAGTTACTATAATTTGTCTATTTTGAGAGTTTAACTCTTTATCAAGATATAAAAAAAGTGAGTTATCGCTCTCTTTAAAAAAAGTAATTGAGTGTATAAAATCAACCTTTTGCTCAATTTTTCTTATGATATATTCTCTAAGAGGAAGGTTATATATAAATTTATTACCGATAAAAATAAGATGAAGTTTCATGGTTCTAGCAGCCCTTTTAAAGAGATTTGATTTGCCAATTATAGCACCAAATGACTACATTAAAGTAGCTTTTAAACCCTATAAAGATACAATCCAAAAATTTTCTATTATTTGGAATTCATATGGATTATAAAGACACACTACTTCTACCAACTACAAAATTTGAGATGAGAGGCAATCTTATCAATAATGAACCAAAGAGATATGCCTCTTGGGACGATAAAAAAATATATGAGAAGATGAAGGCAAACCGCAAAAATGCGCAAAGCTTCACTCTTCATGATGGTCCTCCATATGCAAATGGACATACACATATCGGTCATGCGCTAAATAAAATTTTAAAAGACATTATTATTAAACATAACTATTTTAACGGCAAATCTGTTCGTTTTACCCCAGGTTGGGATTGTCATGGACTACCAATTGAGCAACAAGTTGAGAAAAAACTTGGAGGAAAACAAAAAAAAGAGCTTTTAGAAAAATCAGAGGTAAGAAAACTTTGTCGTGCTCATGCAGCTGAATTTGTAGATATTCAAAGAGAAGAGTTCAAAAAGCTTGGTGTTATCGCTGACTGGGAAAATCCTTATGTTACTATGGATTTTAAATTTGAAGCAAATATCTACCGCACTCTTTGTAATGTTGCAAAAAAAGGACTTCTTATTGAGCGCAGCAAGCCTGTTTTTTGGTCATGGGCCGAGAGAACAGCACTTGCAGAGGCTGAAGTTGAGTATGAAGATAAAGAGGATTACTCAATATTTATAGCATTTGAATTAAGCGATGAAGCAAAAGTAAAACTATCAATCAGCTCAAAAGCGGCTTTAGTTATCTGGACTACAACTCCGTGGACTATTCCTGCAAACACTGGTATTTCGCTAAACCCTGAAGAAGAGTATGTTTTAACAACAGCTGGATATATAGTTGCTAAAAAACTTCTCTCTTCACTCAAAGAGAGCAATATCCTCAGTGGAGAGATTGCAAAAACATTTAAAGCTAAAGAGTTTGAAAATCTCTTAGCGCTTAACCCACTCAATGGCAGAACTTCACGTATAGTTTTGGGCGAACATGTTTTAGTTGAAAATGGTACAGGATGCGTCCATACAGCTCCTGGGCATGGTGAAGATGACTACCGCATAGGACTTGTTTATGACTTAGAAGTAGTTATGCCTGTTGATGAGACTGGATGTTATGATGAGACGATAGTTCGTGATGGTTTAATCCCAAATGCAGAAGATTTTTTAGGTCGCCATATCTTCAAATCAAATGAAGATTTGATAACTCTTATGGGAGAGAGCGTTGTTCATGTTTCAAAGTTCAGACACTCATACCCGCACTGCTGGAGAAGCCACACTCCTCTTATTTTTAGAGCTACAAAACAGTGGTTTATCAGTGTTGATGGAACTCCAAACGGCGAAGACAAAACACTAAGAAATATTGCACTTGATGAAGTTGAAAAGACACTGTTTTTTCCTGAAACTGGAAGAAACAGACTAAAATCAATGGTAGCAAACCGCCCTGACTGGTGTATCTCTCGTCAAAGAGACTGGGGCGTTCCTATCGCATTTTTCAGAGTAAAAGCGACTGGAGAAGTTCTTCTTGATGAGAAGGTTTTAAACTTCACTGCTATGATTTTTGAGATGCACGGAAGTGATGCTTGGTACTCGATGCCAACAGAACAGCTCCTCTATCCTGGTGCTGGATACAGCGCTGATGAGCTTGAAAAAGTTACAGATATCTTAGATGTTTGGTTTGATAGTGGCTCAACTTGGTACTCAGTTCTAAAATCTCGCAACTATGATGCTGGAGAGTTTCAAGCAGATTTATACGTTGAGGGAAGCGATCAGCACCGCGGATGGTTCCAGTCATCTATGTTCTTAAGTGCTGCTGTTGAGCACAAAGCACCATACAAAGGCGTTCTTACTCATGGCTTTACAGTCGATGAAAAAGGCGAAAAAATGTCTAAGTCTAAGGGCAATGTTGTAGCTCCTGAGACTGTTTTAAAAGAGTATGGCAGCGAAATCCTTCGTCTTTGGGTAGCTTCAAGTGACTATCAAGGAGATCTAAAAATCTCTCAAAGCATCCTAAAACAGAGCGCTGAGAACTATCGTAAACTAAGAAATACTTTTAGAATCATGCTTGCAAACATCAATGATTTACACGCATTAACTCCTTATGAGAAAATGGGCGAGTTAGATAAGTGGATCTTAAACGAAGCAAAAAGCGTGTTTGAGGGTGTTCATAAATCATTTAGCAACTATAACTTTGTAAATGGTATGAGTCTGCTAAATAACTTTATAGTAAATGAGTTAAGCGGTATCTACATCGACATCACAAAAGACTCTCTTTACTGTGACGCTAAAGATGATGCAAGAAGAACATCAAGCCAAAGCGCAATGGCTCTAATTGTCAAATCACTTCTAACGCTTATCGCTCCGATACTAACTTATACAGCTGATGAGATTGTTGAGTATCTGCCTGAAGTTATAAGAGAGAGCAAAGAGGATATTTTTGATTTTGTTCATAAAAATATTGATGTTGCAGAGTCTGGATTTAACACGGAGTACATGTACGCTGCAAGAGAGAAGTTTTATGAGATAGTTGATGGACTTAAAAAAGAGAAAATCATCAAAAACACTCTTGAGCTAGTCATAGTAACTGAGTCAAAAAAGATAGCAGAGATGGATAAAACAGCCGCTGAAGATTGGTTTGTAGTTTCTGGCATTTCTCATACTCAAATCATAGAAGAGTTAGGCAAATTTGAGGTAGACGGCGATATTTTTGTTATCCAAAAAGCTACTGATGCAAAATGCCCAAGATGTTGGAAATACCAAGCAAAAGATGAAACCTCTACATGTAAGAGATGCTCAAAGGTACTAAATGCCTGATTTAACAGCTCCTGTTGAGAGCTCATTTATCATAGCAACTATCGCTATGATATTTGTAATTATCGGTGTTGGAATAGTACTCGTAAAAAAATTTAAATAACTAAAAATCTAATGGGCTGATGACTTTAGCTTTGTTCATCTCTGAAACTACATGAGTGTATATCATCGTAGTTTCAACGCTTTTATG
>CAMBTK010000024.1 GCA_945870785.1 Sulfurimonas crateris | reverse complement strand
AGTCTTATTTTAGAGTCAGATTTGGATATATATGTTTTAATAAATAATGTTATCTTTCTTTTTGTTGAGCTAGTAGAGAACAACTCTCAAATCAGAGGAATAGCTGTAAATACAACTAAAAACAGTTTAACAGATGTTCAAAGAGAGAGAATGGCTGTGCAGTTGGATAGGATAGATAATAGAGTACAAAAGCTAGATTTTAATCTCTTTTTACTTGAAGACCCAGAACATGACAGGGATTTGAAAAAAAGTTATGAAGATATGAAGAGTGCTCAAAAAGTTATAGTAGATTTTGTAAAAGATGAGCTACTAAAAAGAAGTGGGGCAGAAGTCGACCCAAATTGGATTTATAAACGAATAACAGATAATATAGAGTCGATTATATCTTTGTATGATTTGAATCTACACATATTAAGACAAAGGCTTGAAACAAGGCTTGAAAATAGTAGAGAAAATCTAGTATATAGTGTAATTTTTGGTTTTTTATCTGTTATGTTCATCATTGTAATAAACAGAATTTTTTATCTAAAAAATAGAGATTATATCGATAAGATAGAGGAACTAACTATCACTGATGGGATGACATCACTCTATAATCGCAGATATTTTGATGATATGTTTGATAACTATTTAAAAATCAATCAAAGAATGAATCAAGTGCCGATATTTATCATCTTAGATATAGATTACTTTAAAGAGTACAATGATACATACGGGCATCAAGCGGGTGATGTGGCTATAAAAACAGTTGCAAAGATTGTACAAACTTCTTTAAAAAGAGCATCTGATATGGCCTTTAGGCTTGGTGGAGAAGAGTTTGGAATTTTATGTTCAGGAGTAAGCAAGTCAGAAGCACTTCACTTAGCTCAAAGTATAAGAGAAAATATAGAAAATGAGAAAATTGAACACAAAAACAGTAAAACAAATGACTACTTGACAATATCAATGGGAATTATAGTAATAGAACAAGACAAAATAAATAGTACAAGAGAGATATATAGATGCGCAGATAGAGCCCTATATAAGGCAAAGGAAGATGGACGAAATCAAGTAGTTCTATATGATGCAAAGTTATTTTGTGATAAGCAAATCTAAGTTTTTTACGATATAAATCTCTAAAGTAAAATTTTAAATATAACGAGGTTTATCGTGTCTTATCTAGTTCCTAGTGAATTTGTTACAAAAATGATTGATGCTGGTGAGTCAAAAGTTTATATGTCCACCAAAGATACGATAATCAGAGCCTTTATGGCAGGAGCTATCTTAGCTCTCTCCGCTGCTTTTGCTATAACAGTAACCATGCAGAGTGGCTCAGCTCTTGTAGGCGCTATGCTATTTCCTGTTGGGTTTATAATGCTCTATCTTATGGGGTTTGACCTCTTAACAGGAGTTTTTGTGCTAGTTCCTCTTGCACTGCTTGATAAGAGAAAAGGTGTGACAATAAAGCAGGTTCTTCGTAACTGGGGATTGGTTTTTTTAGGCAATTTTGCAGGGGCGATTCTAGTAGCTTTTATGATCTCATTTATCTTAACTTATGGCTATTCGATAGATGCTGGAGTGGTCGGCGAGAAGATAGGAAGCATAGGAGAGTCAAGAACGCTTGGCTATAAAGAGCATGGAATCTCTGGCTGGTTTACGATTTTCATCCGCGGGATGCTTTGTAACTGGATGGTCTCAATGGGAGTTGTTGGCGCTATGATTTCTACAAATGTAAGCGGAAAAGCAATAGCTATGTGGATGCCAATCATGCTCTTTTTCTTTATGGGTTTTGAGCACTCGGTTGTAAATATGTTTTTGTTCCCATTCTCTATGATAATGGGTGGAGATTTCACGGTAGCTGATTATATTATCTGGAATGAGATTCCAACAGTTCTTGGAAATCTCATCGGAGGTTTGGCTTTTACAGGGCTCACGCTATATGCGACTCATATAAAAACTGGCGCAAAAAGAGAGTTGGATTAGTTTAGGAATCCTCACTTGTATATATCATCATATAAAAAGTAGCTCTTTTGTAGAGCATCGTTTATCATCTCTTGAGTTTTTGTGTATGTAGTGGTAAATATCTTATGTTGTCTGTCGTGATTGTTCTTTATCTTGATATACGCAAGATAAGTTATACCAAGCAGAGATGCAAAAAATAGATAGACACCCTTGTCGTGAGTGGTGTATAGTTCGCTAAAGAGAGCTATGATGTTGTGCGCCATAAATATAGTAATAACTCCTACGCTTCCTATCCAAATGGGGTAAGCGCTACCTTTAGAGTCTCTCTCAAAATTTTCAAGATTTTTTAAAGTTTGAACGCTGTTGTTTATCTGCTCTTTTGCTTTGGCTACCTCTGGCATGTCATCTTTTGATATTTGAAGAAATTTTACATGTATGCTTGATTGCTCACTTTGAGCATTTATCTCTTTGTACTCATCTAAGAGCCAAGGAGAGCTCTTTAGCATCTCTTTAACTATCTGTGGAGTTATGTTTTGGTTTGATAACTTCTCTTTGATTTCAAAGAGAAGTGTGTTGTATAGAGCGTCATCTAAAATTTGAAGTGATACTTTTTCTATGTTTACCATAAGGTAGCCTTTATGCTTCGGGTACCAAAGCTTTTGTAGTTAGTTTTGATTTTGTAAATACGCCTATAAGCCCTTTTACGCCAACGCTCATTAGGATGTTTAATAAAAATACAACCCATGCAGACAGAAGCAAAAGCCCACAAATACCTGCTAATATCATATATGTCTGGTATTCGCCATCAAAATAGAGCGTTCTTCTAAGAGCGCCATCCATCGCAGCCATACCCATAAATGCACCCATACCGATTCCGCCTACCAAATGCGCCCAAAAGTGGTAGTTAGCCATCTTTTGACTATATAGTTTTACACCGTTTGTAAGGGTTGGCCAGAGTATATAAACCGCACTGTAAAGAGTCATCGTAAGCCCTACGAGAAGGGCTACGTGAAAGTGTGGACCCGCTACCCACTGAGTATTGTGCAGGATTCTGTTTAATCCCATATCTGCTTGAATGATTCCCGCGGGAACAGCTAACATAAATCCTAAAATCCCGCCCAGTAAAAATTTCAACTCATTACTCATTTTAAGAGGTCTCGCACTCCAAAGCGTAACAAGTGTGATAAAGATGGCTATACCTTGAGTTACAAGCTCGAACGCCGTAACCATTTCGCCGCTGATGAGTTTCATCATGTTGTTTTGTCCCTGATCTGCTAAGAGATGGTGAGACCAAACAGCCCAAGAAACAATCAGCTCTAGCAAAAGTGCAGCTCTTGCTATGTTTTGCATAAAGAGTTTTTTGCCTGTGATAAGCATCGCCAAAAGATACCAAGAACCTGCTATATAAATAAGCACCAAACCATCAGCGATGAGGTCAAGTCCCCACCAGAAAAAGTTTTTATAAAGTAGCGCATTTACGGATGTATAATCCATGGTAGCACCCGATAAATCTCCTACGATATATACTAAAATCAGAACTCCACATGTAAGAATCACAAGCGCATCTAAAAAAGTGTCTATCGTTCCGCGAAAAATAGCTACAACAGGCAGTGAAACCGCTGGTTCTTTTGAGTATGGCTCACGTCCGCTTAGTTTGTAGATGATATTTAACATCCCATCAATCCCAAGTCCAGAGATAATAAGCGGTTTCATCGGTCGTTTTTCATGCCCCTCTTCAGTGTAAAAAACAGTTGCAAAGATATTGTAGATAAAACCTAAAGTTCCTATCATAATAAGCGCAATACCAAGTATAAAAACAAGACCGCCAACTGCATCAAACTGAGAAAAATCAACAGGAAGAGGCCAGTAAAGCGTATAAAGCGGAGCGTAGTGAAAGATAAACCCTCCAAGCCAAGACATAAGAACACCAACTGCAATGAGCATCCATGTAGCGTTTGCCAGTTTGATGCTATATAACGGTTTTTTCATCAGATAGGGTACAAGAAACGTAAACGCGCCAAATACGACCAAGTAAGTTGAGCCAAATATCCCAACAATCGGATGAACAGTCATAACAGAGAAGTAGTGAGAATCATCAAGCATAGGCAGAGGGGAGATAGCATGTGCTCTCATCATCATACCCTCAAGCGCAGATAAACCATAGTAGAGAATCCCTACTATTACCGCTCTTAGAGTAACTTTTTGTGTGGGCGTTAAACCATCAGTTTTTAAGCCTCCCTCGTTACCATTTATCAAAGTGTTTAAAAAACTCATTAGTTGCCCCCTTTTTGTGAATGTTTATCATCTTCGTCGCATCCTGAGACTTCAAAAACATCTTTTACGTACATGTGCGCACCTTTTGGACCTGAGTACTCAGTTGATCTTAAATGATAGAGTCCGTTTTTATGAAACTTCCACATTAAGTCGTTTCTGCTACCAGGAAGTACCTGCATCTGCGTAACCATAGAGTTGTTTTGTCTAAAGATTCCAAAACCGTATGTCAAATCTTTTGAGACTACATCAAATAAAATGTACTCGTTACACTGTAGCTCTATTTTAGGGCTTGGCAGAATAAACTCATGTTTTTCTATTGCTATATTTACCACTTGTGCGGGTTGTATTGAATCCCTTTTAAAATCAATTTCAACCCATGGAATTTTGTTAAATGTTACAATGTGAATTGCAACACCGACTGTAATTAGAACACCTACATAAGTGTAAAATGTAGGTGCTTTTACCAATCGCGGTTTCCCTTTTGGATTTGCTACACCAAGAGCAAACCACCCCATAAGCGAGATTACTGCTACTGTGTATAGTGTATATACAAGTTTTAACATCTGCAATACATCAACAGAATCTGTCATCTTTTCTCCTTTTGTTATTAAGTTTTTCTTAATTAAAAAATTAACAGCAAAACTTTAGCAAGAAATATTATTTTTAGCACCAATAATTTGTATAAAATTTAATCATATTATTGAATGTAAAAATTGCAGATAAGAATATTTTTATTTAAAAAATAGATAAATTCTTTTAAAACTGAGTTGTTTTACTTTGAATTTATCCAGATAAGCAGGGCTATATTTATGATTGTCATGGTTATGAAAGCGAGTTTGTAGAAGAAAACTTCATGCTGTTTGATAAGAGAGATATTTTTTGAAAAATATGGTGCTACTTTTTGAGGATTTTTTAACTCATATGCCATCTCAGAGTAGTGCGCGTATCTCTGTTCTTTATCAAGTGCGATGGAGCGTAAGATGATGCTATCAAGCCAGTGCGGTATGTTCTGATTGTAAAAACTTGGTTTTTTCGCCTCTTTAAAAGAGGGCGTTTGAAAGGGCTCTATCTCTCCATAAGGATACTTTTTAGTAAGAGCGTAGTAGAGAGTAACGCCGATAGAGAAAATTTCGCTTGATTCACTTATTGCCTCACTTAAAAATCTCTCAGGAGATAAAAAACTTGGTGTTCCAGCTTTAGAGTTTGTAGAAAAAATCTCAGTTGTCAAACCAAAGTCGATTATCTTAAACTCAACATTTTGCCCATTTGTTAGGAGCATTATGTTGTGAGGTTTTATGTCGCCGTGGACTAGATCGTATTTTAAAAGATAAGCAGACATGTTGAGTAATAAGCCACAAAGTTTTAGCGCATCATCTACTTTGAGAGGTTGTATAAGTAGCATCTCGTGAAGATTTTGCCCCTCGATTTTTTGCATAACATAGTATCTGTGAGTTCTGTTTTTTGGGATAACTGCTTTTGGAAAAAACGGAGCTTTTAATCTCTTTGCATTCCAAGCCTCTTTGATAAAAAGGTCTAGTATCTTCTCATCTTCGAGTGCAACTTCTGGTGCAAATTTTAGTATATATCTTTTTGTTTTTTTGTAAGCTTCCCAAGTGTTTTCGTTTAGTGAGCGCTCAAGTGTGTATCCGTCTATGATATCTTTAGCTTGAAGATTTTGTGCGATACTCACTTTTTGCATCTTTAGAGTGCTAAATTCACTCTTTTTTACTATCTCTATGACGAGAGCTGTTGTGTCATCTGCTAAGTTGTCACTTGTTAAATAACTCGCCTCTTTTACCAAAGAGTGGGCTCCAAGATGCAAGTTTTTCTGCATGTACTCATACGAGAGAGTATTGTATAGCCCATCACTGCAAAGAAGTATCTTATCATTTTGTTCTAAGATATTTTCAAAGTAAAATGGCTCAACACTATCTTGTGCACCTATGGCTTGAGTTAGAATGTGGCTTTTTTCTTGCTCAATGTGATCGTATGATAACTGCTTTAAAATACCGTCTCTGTGTAGATAGACTCTACTGTCGCCAACATTTGCTCCATATAGTCTATCGCCTTCTATTACAACAAGTCCTAGAGTTGTGAGAAGTTCGCTTCTCTCGTAGTTCTCAAGGCTCTCTTGATATAAAATTGCATTTATGGAAGTTATGAAAGTTTGTATGGATTTTTCTATGCTCCAAGCTTTTGGGCGTATTTTAAAGTTGTTGGATAAGTAACTCGCTACTCTTTGTGCTGCTCTGCCACCAGCTTCAGCACTCCCAACGCCATCACATATGATGGCGATAGTTGTTTGCGCGTTTGAGTTTATGGCATAAAAATCATCACTCGTTAAATCTCTTCCCTTAGCAAGACCAAATGCAGAGTGTTTAATCTCTTGCATTAGATTCTACCACCTGCATTTACGCCCCATGTTGTTCTCCATCTTGTTTTTACTAAACTGATACCAATAAGTGCTACAAGAACTATAAGTGCAAATATCATGAACCCCTCATTGTAGCCACCAAAGACCTCTTTACTCCATCCAAAAGCATTAATGATAAAAGTTCCTCCAAGTCCACCAGCAGCGCCAACTAGCCCTGTCATGATGCCTATATCTTTACCAAATCTCTGCGGTACAAGCTGAAAAACAGCACCGTTTGCCATTCCAAGACTAGCCATGATAAGAAACAGAACCAAAATCGCAAATCCAAAAGGAAGAACCATAAAAGCGTTTAGAAGTGCAAAAGCAAGAACAGAGCCAAAAAAGAAGTATAGTGATTTTACACCGCCAAATCTATCTGCAATTGCCCCGCCAACTGGGCGTAAAATAGCTCCTGCAAAGATACAAAGAGCCCCAAAATAACCAGCTGTTACTTTAACATTTTGCTCGTTTAAAATATCTAGTCCAAATGCGCTCATATCGGCTTGATAAGTGTTCATCAGATAAACTTTCATATATCCAGCAAAGCCAACAAATCCGCCAAAACTTACCGCATAAAACAGGTTAAACCACCATGTGTCTCTATCTTTTAATAATTTGCCATAGTCACGCAATTTCTTTGGACGCGGTGTATAAACCTCACTCGGAGCATCTTTTGCCATAAAGATATATGTTATAAAGATGATAGTAGACAAAACAGCGCCTACTAAAAACACACTCTCCCAGCCCCAGATTTGAGCAATCTTAGGTGCAAACAGGAAGTCGATTACAACTCCGATATTTCCAGCTCCAGCTATTCCTAAAACAACTCCTTGAAGTTTTGGGGGATACCACTGCCCAGCTTGTGGAAGAGCTACCGCAAAAGATGCTCCAGCAAAACCAAGACCAAGAGCAACAACTAAAAGCTCCTCATAAGTTATGCTGCTACCTTTAAAGTAAGCATAGAACAGAACCAAGATAACCAAAAATTGAGAAGACAGAGCGGTTTTTTTAGCACCAAATTTATCAACTCCAAAACCTAAAACTATACGAAGAATAGCTCCAGCTAGTACTGGGATAGAGAGCAGTGTAGCCTTTTGCGTCTCACTGATTAAAAATCCGCCAACTGCCAAAGATTCTGCTATCTCAGTGGATAATGGCCCAAGCATTGTCCAAACCATAAAACTAAAATCAAAATATAAAAATGCTGCTAAAAGTGTGGGCCAATGCCCTTGTCCTCTTAATGCGCTAAACCCTGCCATGATAAACCTCCTATGTTTGATAAGAAAATTATAGTGACAAAATAGAGCCAATGTTTCAAATAGTTGATTAAAAAATAATCATATTTGGTTGCACAAATATTAATCACTAATCCTTATATAATCAAAATGATTTATCCTATAATTTTTTAACGAAAGTGTAAGAGGAGTGATTATGATTAAGTCTGTATGCGGTTATTGCGGTGTAGGTTGCGGTGTTGAGTATGAGAGTGATAAACTTGGCGGAAACTCATCGTATCCGATAAACAAAGGTGCTCTTTGTTTAAAAGGAATCTCGCAACTCCATAGTATGGGGCTTAACTCTAGATTTACATCCCCACTTATTCGCAAAAGTATTGATGATGATTTTAGAGACTCTTCATATGAGGAGTGCATATCTACTATTGCTTCAAAGATTAAAAGTACTCCAAAAGAGAGGGTGGCGTTTTATCTATCTGGGCAGTTGCTAAGTGAGGATTACTATATAGCAAATAAACTCTCCAAGGGATTTATCGGCACAAATAGCGTAGATACTAACAGCCGTACATGTATGTCTAGTGCTGTTGTTGGTTATAAAAAGAGTATCGGTGCTGATTTTGTTCCACTTAGGATGGATGATATTTTTAGTGCAAATCTGCTTATTTTAGCTGGAGCAAATACCGCTGAGTCTCATGTTATCTTTCATAACAAAATTAAAAAAGCCAAAAAAGATGGGTTGCGTGTTGTGGTTGTTGACCCTAGATTTACAGAGAGTGCAAAGAGTGCGGATATTTATCTGCCCATAAAAGTTGGCGGAGATATAGATTTTTTTAACCTCATATCAAAGAGGCTGATAGAAGAAGAGCTCTATGACAAAGAGTTTGTAAAAAATAAACTTAATGGCTTTGAAGCTCTAAGGGATGGGCTTTTGTCTTTGAAAAGTGAAGATATGCTTAATGGCTGCGGTTTAACAAATGAGCAGTTTGAAGAGTTTTTCTCTCTCTACAAAGAGAGCCCAAACATCATTACAGCATGGACGATGGGGATAAACCAGTCTGCTCAAGGGGTAGATAAAAACCTCTCGCTTATAAACACACACCTTCTTAGCGGTAAGATTTTCAAAGAGGGAAACGGACCTCTTAGCCTTACAGGTCAGCCCAATGCAATGGGCGGAAGAGAAGTCGGAGGGCTCTCAACCATGCTTGGAGTTCATCTTGGTTTTGATGATGAGAGTATTAAAAAAGTATCAAAGTTTTGGCATACAAAAAAGATACACAACAAAGCAGGAGTCTGCGCAACGCAGATGTTGGAGGGGGATTTTGATGTTCTTATCATCTGCCACACAGACCCAATCTATCATCTCCCAAACAGAAATAAAAATGAGGCTCTTATAAAAAAGATTCCATTGGTTGTTGAGATAAATGCGTACGATAACTCTCAAACTTCACAGTTTGCACATATAAGGCTTCCATCAACTCCTTGGGGCGAGAAAGAGGGAACACAGACAAATCTCGATAGAACAATTACAAAACAGCAAAAACTTGGAAAAACTTTTAAAGATATCAGAGCAGATTGGGAGATTTTTATGCTCTTAGCGCAAGAGTTAGGATATAAAAAAGAGTTTGACTATAAAAATCCAAAAGAGATATTTGAAGAGTACCAACAGATGACGAAGTTAAACTCATATATGGATATTAGTGAGGCTTCATACGATGAACTATCAAATAAGCCCTTTATATGGGGAGAGAAGATTAAAGATTTTTTAACACCGTCTAAAAAAGGAAACCTATTTTTTGTTAAAAATCTAAACCTAAGTGAACAGACAAGTGAGGAGTACCCGTTTTTGCTTCTGACTGGAAGAACAAGAGATCAGTGGCATAGTGGTACAAAGTCCGCAAATGTGGCATCTTTAGTGAAATACAAAGCACTTAATTTTTGTGAGATAAACCAACAAGACGCAATGAGATTTGATATAAGAGATGGCGATGAGTTAAGGGTTTCATCTATAAGAGGTACTCTTACAACTAAAGCAGTTGTTACTTCTGACATCAAAGAGGGAGTCGTGTTTATCCCTATAAGCAACAGCGATATTAACTACCTAACAAACGACCTGCTAGACCCTGAATCACTGCAACCAGACTACAACCACAGTGCGGTAAAAATTGAAGTGGTGTATAAAAAGTAATCACTTAATTGTATATTAGGCTTTATGGAACTGCTAAAATTGTGACTATATTCGATAGAGATCGGAGTTACAATGCAAGAGTTACAAAAAGCTTATGACGCAAGAGCAAAAAAAGTAAATAAAATAGAAGAGATAAAAGCGCTTAGAACTCCAAAAGAGGCATTTGAGATGCTGGAGCACTATGCGCAAAATGGTTATGACTCAATTTTAGATGAGGATAAGAGCTACTTTTTAAAATGTTTTGGAATCTATGATAAAGATTCACAAACACCAAAACAGTTTATGATACGAGTCCGTATAACTGGTGGCTATCTAAATGCTACTCAAGCAAAAGTTTTAGGCGAAATCGCAAAAGATTTTGGAGAGGACTATATAGATATAACTACAAGAGCGCAGATAGAGTTTCGCTTTATAGATATAGAAAATATACCGCTGATTTTTGAAAAGATGAGAGCAGTTGGAATAAGTTCTTATCAGACTGGTGTAGATAATTTTAGAAACATAGTAACGGACCCGCTTGATAGTGTAGGTTTTGATAATGTTCTGCCATCATTTTCACTCCTAAAAGAGCTTGAGAGCACTTTTTTACATGATTATGAGTGGATAAGTGCTCTTCCAAGAAAGTTTAACACTTCAATTACAGGCTCAATCTCAAACAGATGTAACGCCTTTAGCCATGACTGCTGTTTTGTGTTGGCTCAAAAAGATGGTATCTATGGTTACAACATCTACCTTGGCGGAAAAGTTGGCAAAGTTGCAAAAAGTGCAGATATTTTTGTGCTTCCAAACCAAGTAAAGAGCGCATACAATTCGCTAACAGATATTTTCGCAAGATTTGGGTTTCGTGACAACAGAAACAAAAACAGACTCTCTTTTTTAATTGATGCCGTTGGTATGCAAGAGATAAGCAGTGCCATCAGAGAAAACGCAGGTATAGATTTTGCGACTGCTGGTGAGACGATGACAAAGCTTGATTTTAATGACCCAGACCACGGAAAGGTACAGTTGCGTGATGGAACTTTTGGAGTTCATATGGTTGTTCCCGCTGGAATATTTAGCGGAAGCGACTTGATAGAAGTTGCACACTCAAGCGAGAAATTTGGAAATGGCGAAATCCGTTTTGACATAGAGCAGAGTGTTTATATATTTGGCGTTAGAGATTATGACTCACTTCTACAAGAGAAGATATTTCAAAAATATAGAAGTGTAGATTCGCCATACAAAAACCATCTAATCGCTTGTGCAGGTTCACAGCACTGCTCATTTGGAGTTATAGAAAACAAGAGCGATGCGCTAAATATGGCGGAGTATCTTGAGCAAACAGTACCGCTAAGTGATGCAAGAGTGAGAATGTACTGGTCTGGATGCGTAAAAGGATGCGGTTTGCACGGGCTTGGAGATATAGGATTTGAGGGGTGTAAAGTAAAAATAGATAACGAGATGGAGGGCGGTGTACACATATCCTTAGGCGGAAAAATAACAAGCGAAGGGCTTGAGGGATACAGCGTTATAAAATCTGCTCCACTTAAATATGCAAAGTTTTATGTAGAGACTCTTATGCTTGAGTATAAAAGATTAAAAAATAGAGATGAGAGTTTTGAGCTATTTAACGAGCGAGTTCTAAAGCTCTACACACCCTCTGCAATAGGCTTTTTAATGAAACTAGGCGCTTATTTGAGAGCGCATGATATAGATATAGAGATGGGTTTTAGCGAGAGAGTAGGGAGCGGAAAAAATGAGGAGTTTGAGCTCTTTGAGATAGGCAGAAAGCTATACTATAAGCTCTCACAACAAGAGGCATATTCGGCGTATGAGAGATTTACAAACACTCTTAAAAATGAGAAGTTACAAAATATTCGCTCTTTGGTACCAAATGTAGATGAAAATCTTGCTCTGCTTTGTGAGAGAATCTTAGACACAAAAGAGCAAAACAGAGCGGTGGTTTTCTCAGAAGTCTCAGAGCTTATAGCGCTTTAATTAAATAAAAGATTTTTTTAAAAACTATAAGTAAACTGAGCAACTAAACCAAAAGCATTTTCATCACTTATATCGCTTCTTGTTCTCATAGCCTCTTTGATGTAGCCCCCGCTCATAAAGTAACCTACACCAAGAAGAAGGTCTATATTTTGGGAGTATTTGTACGTTGTAAAAATATCTATCTCATCTCCATAGTGATCATTTTGCATTGAGGAGATTGTGTAGCTTAACCACTTGTTTGTTGGCTCATCTGCATAAAATTTATGGTATTCAAGTTTTATATTTGTCTTTTTATCTGGTTCATAGATGGCAAATAGCTCATAATCTTTTATGTTTACCCACTGCATGATGTTTAATCTACCGTAGTATTTGTCACTTGCCCCAAAAACAGAGTCAAAAGTTTCATTGTCTTTAGTATTTGGGTCGTCTCCACTTGCGTATGTATAGCCTAAGCCGATTTTTGTACTGATAGGTTTAAAGTTATATCCGCCATCAGCATGAATACCAAGACCATCTATAGAAACACTCTCATAATTTAACTTTGTTTGTTCTCCAAAAGATTTTATAAATGTTGCATCAAAAAACCAGCTGTATAAATCCTTGTCATAGACTCTAGCTCCAGCATAGTAGCTCTCAAGCGAATCATAAACTTCTCTTCTTTTATCATTTGTCTTATATGCTAAAATCGGCTCAAATGCTGCATTTTTCTTATATACATAGTGTCCATACATACCCGCACCATAGTATCCGTGGCGGTGATTTAAGCTAAACTCATCTGGATCATGAAGCATCATTGCTCCATAGAAAAAATCTAAAAAATTATCTCCGTCTTTGAGCGATACTTTAATAGCATCCCAAATCCATTTTCCAGAGTTTTTCCACTCTCCTGGACCATAAACTCTTAAATCTCCATAAGTGATTTTTTGTCTTCCTGCTGTTACTTCAACATTTTTGTCTCTGTATTGTAAAAATGTTTCATGCAACTCAAAAAAATCACTTTGTGTGCTATGAACTTGCCCAAACTCTTTGTTATACCAATCATCACTTGAAAAGCCCCAGTCAAAAACTCTTGCATCTTGCATAGATATTTTTGCATTCCAGTTGTCGTTGAAGTTGTATAACAGCCCGAGTTGTATTCTTGACATAAGATAGCTATCATGAGCCTCGCCAAGAGTTGGTTTTGTTCCATAATATTTTTCATTCATGTTGTCAAAACTCTCATAACGAAGTCTTACTTGTCCTTCATAGTCAAACTCCCCATATAAAGAAGAGGCTAGTAGCAGAAGAGGAAGAGTTTTTTTGATACTTTTTCTCATAATAATTCTCCAAATTTTTTATTTTTGATAGCGAAGTATACTCAAATATATAACGGGTGTCAAATGTAGTAAAATAGTTTCTAAAACAAAGCAATATCAAAGACAAACTTAAGTACAATTCGCGCAATTTTAACAAAGGAATTGCATGGCTAACAAACGGGTATTGGTTAAGTTTTCAGGCGAAGCTTTGGCGGGTGAAGCTGGTTATGGAATTGACACTAAAATTTTAAACTTCATCTCTCAAGAGATTAAGTCTTTGGTAGAAGCTAATATTGAAGTCGGCATAGTTATAGGCGGTGGAAACATCATCCGCGGTGTAACAGCGGCACAAGATGGAATTATTAAAAGAACTTCTGGTGATTACATGGGAATGTTAGCAACTGTAATCAACGGAATAGCGATGCAAGAGGCTTGTGAACATGCGGGACTTCAGGTTCGTATGCAAACAGCTATAAAAATGGAGCAAATCGCAGAGCCATATATAAATCGTCGCGCAGTGCGTCATTTAGAAAAAGGACGTGTTGTTATATTTGCAGCAGGAACTGGAAATCCATTTTTTACAACAGATACAGCAGCAACGCTTAGAGCAGTTGAAATTGGTGCTGAAGTAATCATCAAAGCTACAAAAGTTGATGGTGTTTACGATAAAGACCCAAATAAATTTAGTGATGCTATAAAGCTTCAAGAGCTCTCATACGAACAAGCTTTAAGTGACAATATAAAAGTTATGGACGATACATCAATAGCCCTTGCAAAAGACAACTCACTTCCTATTTTGGTGTGTGATATGTTTAAAAAAGGCAATCTGTTGGATATTTTGAAAAATGGAAATATGCAAAATTGTTCAATAGTAAAGTAGGTTTTTAAAAGGACTTTGTTCCTTTTGCGGACTTATCTGACACGTAAGTGTCAAGCTTTAGTAGCCATAGCGGCTTTAGCGAAGCAAAAGGGACTTTGTTCCTTTTGCGGACTTATCAAATAAAAAAGGATTAGAAATGAAAGTAGAAGTATTAACAGCAAAGATATTAGACAATAACCCAAACATGGATCGCTACCAGTTAGCAATTGCAGTAGCAAAAAGAACAGATGAGCTTTTAAATGGCGCTGTAAGCAAGTTGAATGTTTCTAAAAAAGTTAAGACAGCTGATTTGGCTCTTATGGAAATCGCTGAGGGCTTTATTGTTATAAAAGGCTTTGTTGATATAAAAAAATAGTGAGTTGATTTTGAGCCAAGTTAATATAGAACAGATCAAAAAAATAGATACTATTGACTCGGCTACAGAGTATCTATTTGCTCAAATCCAACCAAGTGAAACTCTTCAAAAAGCTTTAGAGTACTCTAAAGCTGCTCATGTAAACCAGTTTAGAAAAAGTGGTGAGCCATATATTATCCATCCAATTTTAGTAGCAAGTATTGTTTCATCTATAACTAAAGATGAGGCAATGGCAATAGCTGCACTCCTTCACGATGTTGTAGAAGATACCCAAGTCGGTATAGATGAGATAAAAGAGGTTTTTGGCTCAGAAGTAGCTCATCTTGTTGAAGGCCTCACAAAGATAGATGCAATTAGAGATGCAGAACTTATCCCCTCAAATTCTAATGAAAAACTAGTAGTATCAGCACTCTCTTTTCGCAAGATGCTCCTTGCTAGTATCAAGGATGTAAAAGTATTGGTTGTTAAGCTGTGTGACAGACTTCACAATATGCTCACACTTGAATCTTTATCGCCACAAAAACAGCAGAGAATTGCAGAAGAGACTCTTGTTGTTTATGCACCAATTGCTCATCGTTTAGGTATCTCTTTTTTAAAAAATCTGCTAGAAGATTTAAGTTTTTCAACTCTTTTTAAAGAGGAAAAAGCGCAGATTGATAATTACCTTGATCTTCACTACCACGCTATCGAGATGAAGCTTACAGAGTTTAGAGAAGCTATCGAGAAGATTTTGGTACAAAATGGTTTTTGTGAAGATGATTTTGAAGTACTATCTCGTGTAAAACACAAATACTCTATATATCTTAAAATGCAGAGAAAGGGTGTTGGAATAGAGGAGATTTTAGATCTCTTAGCACTAAGAATTTTAACAGATGATCCAGTTAAGTGTTATAACATTTTGGGTCTTATACATCTTCATTTTCAACCTCTCTCTTCAAGGTTTAAAGATTATATAGCTGTTCCAAAAGATAACGGTTATAGAACAATTCATACAACTGTTTTTTATAAAACTGCTATTTTTGAAGTACAAATAAGAACGTACGATATGCATGAAACAGCAGAACTCGGAGTTGCTGCACACTGGAAATATAAGAGTGGCGGCAATGATAGTATTAAGCTAGACTGGCTTCATAATCTAGGCTATCAAAATGAGTCAGTAGAAGAGTTCTATGACTTGATTAAAAATGACTTATACAGTGAAGATATATCAGTTTTCTCTCCAAAGGGAGAGGTTTTTACTCTTCCTCGTGGGGCGGTAGTTCTTGATTTCGCTTATGCTGTTCACTCTCATGTAGGAAATCATGCAAAATCTGCACTTGTAAATAAAGCAAAGACATCACTTATAAATGAACTTCATAATGGTGATATAGTTAAGATAAATGTTGATGAAAATATTATCACAAGATGTAGTTGGCTTGATGCCGTAAAGACATCAAAAGCTAAAACAAATATGAAATACAACTGTAATGCAAGAGTAAGAGAAGTTGACTCAAAATCAGGCATAAACATAGTGGCGACTGCCATGAACTTAAGCAGTTTAATAGTTGAAGAGTGGTTTGAAAAAAACAACTGCGATAAAAAAGCAACAATTGCTACTGACATAGAGCATCTTAGGGATGTAGTTCATAGATATTTAGCTGAAGTTGACAAAAACAGCCGTATAAAAGGCTTTATTTCAAGACGCAGATTTAAACTCAAACTATACAGTTTTAGAGGACTAGAGTTATATAGCACATCAAATATAAGTGATGTTGTTTTTGATTACTGCTGTCACCCAAAAAATGGTGATGAGGTTATGGCATTTTTAGAAAAAGGCAAAGCACACGTTCATCATAAAATGTGTTCAAGCGCAACTAAAAAACTAGATGAAAAAGAGGCGATGGTTTTTGTAAGATGGGAAAAATTAAACATCTACAACTATAATATGATTGTTTCTCTTCACAGCGGAGTAGGAACATTAGCGGAGTTTTTAAACTTTCTAGCTAAACTAAAAATAGATATAAATCAGATTGAGCTTGGAAAAAACAAGAGCGAATCTACACGCTATTGTGAAATAGGTTTTGAGTCAAAAGAAGCCGATATTAATGCACTGCGTGCTAAAATCGAGCAAAAAATAAAACTAATACATTTTATTCGTACAGATGATGCGTATAGATAATTATGATTTTTAAAGTTAAGAAGAACTAAATTAAATAGGGATATACAGTATGTTAAAAGAGGCTCTAAGCGAGATACAAAGAGGAAGTGCTGAAATCATAGATGAGCAGAGAATTGAAAAGTTATTAAAAGCTTATTTTGAAAAAGGCGAGACATATACAGTTAAAGCTGGCTTTGACCCAACGGCACCAGATTTACACCTAGGACACACAGTTCTTCTTCAAAAATTAGCAATTTTTCAAAAATATGGTGCAAAAGTACAGTTTTTAATAGGTGATTTTACTGCTCAAATCGGCGATCCATCAGGTAAAAGTGCGACTAGAAAGACATTAAGTGCAGTGGATATTTTAGAGAATGCAAAAAGCTATAAAGAGCAAGTTTTTAAAATACTAGATGCTTCTAAAACTGATGTTGTATTTAACTCTGAGTGGATAAATCCTCTTGGAGCTTCTGGAATGTTAACACTTACTACAACTTTTAACGTTGCTAGAATGCTTGAGCGCGATGATTTTGATAAAAGATATAAGAGCGGTACATCTATCTCAATAAGTGAATTTATCTATCCGCTTCTTCAAGGGTATGATAGCGTTCATTTAAAGAGTGATATAGAGATAGGCGGGACTGATCAGAAGTTTAACCTTCTAATGGGAAGACATTTACAACGTGCTTATGAGACAGGAAAAGAGCAGGCTGTTTTAATGATGCCTATCCTAGAAGGTCTTGATGGTGTTCAGAAAATGAGTAAATCTTTGGGCAACTATATTGGTGTTGCAGATGAGCCAAATGAGATGTTCGGAAAAGTTCTCAGCATCTCTGATGAGTTGATGTGGAGATATTACGAGCTTCTAAGTTCAAAAACATTGGCAGAGATAGAGCTTATAAAAAGCGGTGTTGAAAATGGCACGCTTCATCCAAAAAAAGTTAAAGAGGAGTTGGCAATTGAGATAACTGCAAGGTTTCACTCCTCCTCTGCTGCACAAGCTGCAAAAGATGAGTTTGATAGAGTTCACTCAAATAACCAAATTCCAACAGAAATAGATGAGTTTTCTTTAGACGGAGCTACTTCTATTACAAAAGCGCTTGTAGATTGCCTCTTAACACCATCTACATCACAAGCAAGAAGAGATATTAAGCAAGGTGCTGTTAGAATAAACCAAGAAAAGATTGATGATGAAACTCTATTGTTAGAAAGTGGAGAGTACATACTTCAAGTTGGAAAAAGAAAATTTGCAAAGTTAAAGGTGAACTAATGGGATATAAATCATTAAAAATCGGTAAACATATTATAGAAAAACCAATAGTTCAAGGTGGAATGGGTGTTGGTGTAAGCTGGGACAGACTTGCAGGAAATGTATCAAAAGAGGGCGGACTTGGTGTAATAAGTGCCGTTGGAACAGGCTATTATGAAGATAAAAAACATGCTTCAAAGCTTGTAGCAGGAAGACCGCTTGACGCACTTGGTTTCTACTCTAAAGAGGGTTTTGATGCAATTATAAAAAATGCTAGAAAGATTTGCGGAGATAAACCACTCGCTGCAAATATTTTATATGCGATTAATGATTATGAGCGTGTTGTAAGAGATGCTTGTGAGAGCGGAATTGATATAATCATAACAGGAGCTGGACTTCCTACAAATATGCCAGAGTTTACTGAAGGGTATCCTGATGTTGCCCTTGTTCCAATCGTCTCATCTGCTAAGGCTCTAAAGATTATCTGTAAAAGATGGCAGAAGAGATACAACAGACTCCCAGATGCAGTAGTGTTAGAGGGTCCAAAGAGTGGAGGACATCAAGGTTTCACTTATGAGCAGTGCAAGATGGAAGAAAACCAGTTGGAAAATCTGGTTAGACCAGTTGTGGAAGAGGCTGCTCTTTGGGGAGATATTCCAGTTATTGCCGCTGGCGGTATTTGGGATAAAAATGATATAGATGAGATGATCTCTCTTGGCGCATCAGGTGTTCAAATGGGAACTCGCTTTATCGCAACTCATGAGTGTGATGCTCATGACAACTTTAAAAAAGTACTTTTAGAATCAAAAAAAGAGGATATTCAGCTATTTTCATCTCCAGTAGGATACCCTGCTCAAGGAATCAGAACAAATTTAACACTGCTTGTAGAGAAGAGAGAAGGTCCAGCGATAAAATGTATCTCAAATTGTGTTGCTCCTTGTAATCGTGGAGAAGAGGCAAAAGAAGTAGGTTACTGTATTGCAGATAGGCTGAGTGATGCTTACAATGGAAACCTTGAAACTGGGCTTTTCTTCTCAGGGACAAATGGATACAGAGTTGATAAAATCATCTCAGTTAAAGAGTTGATTAATAAGTTAGTAGATGGTGAATAGTTTAAAAATATGATTAGACTTTTTTTACTACTACTATCTCTTTTTATAGTCTCAGGGCTGTATGCCAATAGTGAAATACTAGAACGTGCAGAAAAACATATGCAAAGTGGTTCACAAAGTGATATGTTTCGCGCATATAATGATTACAAAAGTCTATATCTTCATTCGGTTGTAGAAAATGACAGTGATTTAAAAACTAAATGTTTAAATGGCATTGTAGTTAGTGGAAATCAGCTTCATATAGATGTAACAAAATATGAAGCAGAGCTAAAAATCCTCTCTAAGAACAACTATAATAAATCAGAAACAAAAGCCACTAAGACAACAAAACGTCTCCAAGATATACATGTAGAAACACTTGCAAAATTAAAATCAACTTCATGGCGCGATGAAACACTTCTTCTTGAGTTTGATAACAGTATAAGCAGTGAACAGATTAACTATTTTACTCTGCATGATAGTAGAAAAGGTAAGTATAGGTATGTTTTTGATATAAAAACTTCCATGCTTACAAGTTCACAAAATATAAACAAAAATAACATCAGTAAAATTAAAATAGCGCAATACAACCCTAATACATTACGCTTGGTAATAGAAAATAACTCACCAATTCAAGTTTCAAAAAATATAGAGAATAACACACTTGAGATTGCTTTTGGTGTAGAAGGTGCTACTGAATTTGCAGAGAAAAAAGTAGAAGAAAAAACAACTTCTCAAAAAGTAACTCAATCAAAATCAAATAAAAATAAAACAGTGGTAATTGATCCTGGCCATGGCGGAACAGACCCTGGAGCTATTGGATATAAAGGTTACAGAGAAAAAAATGTAGTTTTTAGTATCTCAAAAGAGTTAGAAAAGATTTTGAAATCACGCGGTTACACAGTTTTAATGACAAGAAAAGATGACACATTTATCAAGTTAAGCAAAAGAACAGAGTATGCAAATGATAAGAAAGCAGATATATTTGTGAGTGTTCACGCAAATGCAGTTCCAGCTGCAAATGCTGCGAATGTACAGGGAATAGAGTGCTATTTCTTATCCCCTTCTCGTTCAGAGAGAGCAAAAAAAGCTGCTGCTCAAGAGAACTCTGCAGATATGAGCGATATGAATATGTATGGCAAAGATAGCTACTTAAACCTCTTAAACCATCACAATATCTTAGCTTCAAATAAACTAGCAATTGATTTGCAAAGAGGAATGCTCGGGTCTCTCAATCAAAAGTATAGAGATGTGAAAGATGGTGGAGTAAGAGAGGGTCCTTTTTGGGTGTTAGTTGGAGCTCAAATGCCTTCTGTTTTAGTTGAAGTTGGTTTTATATCACACCCAAAAGAAGCAGAGCGCTTAGCAAATAATACCTATACAAGTATGTTAGCAAGAGGTTTGGCGGATGGTATTGAGCGCTATTTTACTAATAATTAAAGTAGTATAAAAAAGAGATTTAGTTCTCTTTTTTATACTCCAAATCTCCAGCAACTGACTCTTTTTCATTTATTATTTTTTCTATCTGTTTTTTTACTAAGTCGTATCTATATTGCTCTTTAAAGCCTATAATGCGTCCACCAGCAGCATTTGGATGTCCGCCGCCACCACACCACTCTTTTGAAATCTGAGAGACACTTACACTATTGTTTGCCCTAAAGCTCATTGTACCTCTAAAGCTTACATCAACGATAAAATCGTACTCTGGGTAGGCAAGTAGAAATCCGTTTCCTATGATTGAAGTGTTTCCAACTCCATAACTAAGAAAGCCTCTATAGCCTTTGTAGTAGATAGTTTTTTCATCTTTTGCATCTCCTAAGAGTTTTACAATAAAAGTAGTTGCTAGGTTATCTAATGTGTCATTTTTATCTATTTTAAAAAACTCTTTCTTTAGCATATGGATTTTCTCGTCTAAAACAATAGGAGCATCCACATCATCAATATATTTTACTGCTTCATGCAAAAGAGAGAGTTTGTAGTTATTGTCTTGTTCGGCAAACATAACCTTATTTAGCTCTCTCATCTCACTAAGAAGGCGCATACAAACTTTGCCATACTCAAAGTTTGCCACCTCTTGCATCTTCCATAAATCAACAGCATTAACGATATTTACAAACTTTTCCATCCACAGCGGAGCATCAAGATTGAAGTTCTCTTTTGCATAATCATAAGTGATTTTTGTAGCTGATCTGTTAGTATCTAGGAAATACCAGCTATATTTTTGAGCGCTCTCTTCTCCCGTTCCATGATGGTCTAGCAGTAGAAGTTTTATCTCTTTTTTAGAGCTGTTTAGTTTTTCAACTTCACTGTTTATCCATCTTGATTCGTCTGGCGTTAAATTTAGATCAGTTACTAAAATAGTTGCATCTTTGTCGCCGCTTATTACATTTTGTAAAATAAGCTCTAGTGTCTGTTTTACCTCTGCACCATAATTTGCGTTATAGTTAAATAGTTTATATGGTGTGTATTTCATAACTAACTGGCAACTATAACCGTCTAGGTCTGTATGTGAGAGGTGGTGGATTATTTTATCGTTCATTTTTTTCCTTAAATTTACTTATTTATAGAGATGGAGCCCATAACTTCAAATGTAGCACTAGAGTCTATCTCTGCATGAGAGAGTGTAACAACCTCAAGAGAAAATCTCTCAAAGATTTCTGCTACACCTCTTCTTAGTTGCGGATCAACGATAAGAACAACTGGAGAGATTCCTTTTTGCAACAGTTCCGCTGCTTTAGCGCTTGTTGCTTGGATGAGTGCGTTTATCTCAGTTACATTTAAAAGAAGATTTCGCATCCCATCACGCTCCTGAGATTTTTCTAAAAGAAGTTGCTCAGAAGCTGTGTCAAATGTTAAGAGTCTGATAACTCCATCATCAGAAGCGTACATTTGAGTAATGATACGAGAGAGTTTAGCTCTAACTTGTTCTGTGATTATCTCAACATTTTTTGTGTACTCAGCAATGTCGGCAATTGTTTCTAGGATAGTAAGCATATCTTTGAGCGGTATTTTTTCATGTAGAAGAGCTTTAAGAACTCTTTGAACAAGCCCAATTGAAGCCACTTTTTGAACATCATCGATAATAACTGGAAAGTCATTTTTGATTTTAGTTATAAGAGATTGTACCTCTTGGCGAGTTAAGAGGTCTTCAGCATTTTTCTTAACAAGTTCACTCATATGTGTTGATATAACAGTGGCAGGATCAACAACTGTGTAGCCATTTATAATAGCATCTTCTTTTTGGTTTGGAGTAATCCACATAGCATCAAGTCCAAAAGCAGGCTCTTTTGTCGGCTCTCCTTTTATGTCTCCAGTGGCCATTCCGCTATCCATCGCTAAAAATTTATCTGGAACTATTTTCCCCTCACCGATAGATATTCCCTTTAGAAGAATTTGATACTGTTGAGGCTGAAGATGAAGGTTGTCTCTTATACGAACTTGAGGCATTAAAAAACCAAAATCAGAAGCAATTTTTCTTCTCATAGAGCGAATTCTCTCAAGTAAATCCCCGCCTTGCGCACTATCTGCGAGACGGATAAGTTGATATCCAAGAGTAAGTTCAAGCATCTCTACTTTTAATATGTCTTCTAGTGCAATCTCTTCTTCTTTAGCAATCTCTTCATTCGTTTTTTTAGGTTTTAGAGCACTTTTCTCTTTTGCTTGTATCTCTTTCTCTTTTGCGGATGAAATAGTAGCTACATTTAGGATAGTAAGTTCACCTCTTTCATACTTGTAGAGTGACCATCCAAGAAGTGCAAATAGTATACCAACTAGCCCCATGGAAGCGGTTGGAAGACCTGGAACAAGAGCAAAAAGAATCATAATTGCACCAACAATCATCATTATTTTTGCATTGCCCATTATCTGATTGATAGCACCCTCTGCAAAGTTGTCACCATCTCCAGAAGAGCGCGTAATCATAATACCAGTCGCAGTTGAGATGATAAGTGCAGGAATTTGTCCAACTAAACCATCACCAATAGTTAAAAGTGTAAATACAGAAGCGCTATCACTAACGCTCATGTCATGTTGAAAAACACCTATTAAAAAGCCACCTATGATATTTATCAGAGTGATGATGATACCAGCAACAGCGTCACCCTTTACAAACTTACTAGAACCATCCATCGCTCCATAAAAGTTTGCATCTTGAAGGATTTCTGCTCTTCTTTTTTTTGCCTCTGCATCATCAATAAGACCAGCGTTAAGATCCGCATCAACTGCCATCTGTTTACCAGGCATCGAGTCAAGTGTAAAACGAGCTGCAACTTCTGCAACTCTAGTTGAACCCTTTGTTATAACCATAAAGTTTATAAGCACAAGGATAGAAAAAATAACGATACCAATTACATAGTTTCCACCTACAACAAAATTTCCAAAACTTGTGATGATGGAGCTTACTTCATCGGGACCTTGATGCCCATGGCTGAGAATCATTCTAGTAGTTGAGATATTTAGCGCTAGTCTAAAGAGTGTCAAGATAAGAATAAGCGTTGGAAAAGTTGTTAAATCTGTTGGTTTTGGTACATACAATGAGATAAGTAAAATAAGCACGGCAAGAGCCATAGAGATAGTAAGAAACAGATCCAGTACCGCAGAAGGAAGCGGAACTATGATAATGGCTAAGATAGCCATTACAAAGACAACTACACTTAAATCTTTTTGCCCTATAAGGAAGTTTAGTGTTGTGCCAATTTGCTCTCTAGTAGTTAATTTTTTTGCCAATCTACTACTCTAAAATATCTGCTAAAGTTAAGTCTGCTAAAAAAGAGTCTATTTTCCCTTGTAGTTTATTTAGAAATGGCCAAAGTGAGCATAACTGAGCTTTTCCTGATGGACAAGAGTACATAGAAGGTGAGCAGTCAAAAACAGCTGGAGCCTTTCCCTCAACTGAAGACATTACATTTAGCATCGTTATATCTTTAGGCTCAAGCAGAAGCGCAAATCCGCCATTTACGCCTTTAAATGACTTTAAAATTCCATGCTTTGCCATGGCTTGAAGAATTTTTGCTAGAAAACTTTTAGGAATTGAGAGTTGAGTTGATAGTGTTTCGCTATCCATTGGGGCAGAGGCTTTAGATAGGACTATTAGTGAGAGTATCGCATATTCACTAGCACGAGTTATTAACATATTTATTACTTTATTTTATTTTTGTAAATTATATCAAAAGAAGTTGAAATAAAAGACGAAATCAGATATTATTTCACTTCAACTTTATACACTGATTTGTGTGACTGTTAGATTAAAATACCTTTTGGAGGCTATCATGGCTTTAGATTCGGCTAAAAAACAAGAAATTGTTACAAAATTCGGACGTGGTGAGAATGACACTGGTTCAAGTGAAGTTCAAATCGCTCTTTTAACAAAAAGAATCAGTGATTTAACTGAACACTTAAAAGTGTTCAAAAAAGATCATGCATCAAGACTTGGTCTTTTAAAATTAGTAGGACAACGTCGTCGTCTTATGAAATACTATAAAAGAAAAGATAAAGATGCTTATCTTAAACTTGTAGCAGAATTAGGTATTAGAGATAATATCTA
>CAMBTK010000023.1 GCA_945870785.1 Sulfurimonas crateris | reverse complement strand
CTAGGACTTGCCATTTATGACCTTGCAAAACAGATTTTTGAACATGAAGTTATATATCAATCATTTCATCAAACAGAGGATAAACAGTACAAAGTTCTAGGAAAGTTTTTAATCTCAATCATTATTGCACTATCTATTGAAACGCTAATGGTGGTATTTAAAATCGCACTTGAAGATACGTCAAAAATGTTGTCAGCTTTTTATCTGCTAATAGGCACAACAATCATGCTAATAGGCCTTGGTTACTTCTATAAAACCATCCAAGAGTCAACCCAAAAAGAGGATTGTTAGGGCGTAGTTATGGGAGTTTGTGCATAAACACTTCTCTCGCTCCCATGCTCCAGCTTGGGAGTGTATACTTTTTTGTCTGCTCTAGCTTATATGCGTTCCCACGGAGACCGTGGGAACGAGAAAAAGTGTTCATTTTATCTTCAACACTTCTTCACATCTTTGTCAAAACTCAGTTTTTTATACCCTTGTAGTTTACTTTTTGCACAGATAAGTGCATCGACAAAATCAATATTTTTGTTTTCTATGATTGAAAGAGTCTCAAAGAGTATCGCTTTGTTGTGACTCACAACTCCATCAAATGCCAAAATAGTTTTAAGGTCGTTTATCACACTGTTTTTGTCGCACTTGTAAAATTTAGTCAATACAAAATAGCTTTCCATCAAAACACCCTCAAGTATCTCTACTTGGATTTTTGAAGATTCGATTTGTTCAAAGATTACTATGCTCTGGGCTAAAAACTTTTCATCGTCTCCTATCAAAAATCGGATGATGACATTGGTATCAAGAAGATAAACCATATTTTTCTTCCATAGCTTTAAGAAACGCTTCTTGTTTTATCTGCTCTATATTCATAGATGAAGGATTTACTTTATCTTTATATTTTCCAGCCATTAGAGCCGTCTGTGATTGTTTACGAATCGGATAAACAAAAGCCAAAGATTGTTTTGTTCTTTTGTCAACTACTTCTAAAACCTCGGTGAGATTTTGGAAAATAGAGATATTTTTTTGAAGTTCACCTATACCAATACTCAACATTTCTATATCCTTTTATATATTCTTCTTATCATTCTATATAAATAAATTTCATTTGTCAATATCTTAAAATGGAGACGGGCTACTTTTCTCGCTCCCATGCTCCAGCTTGGGAGTGTATACTTTTTTGTCTGCTCTAGCTTATATGCGTTCCCACGGAGACCGTGGGAACGAAGAAAGAATGATTGCTAAGGCTTGTCTATCATGTAGCCCATACCGCGAACATTGATTATAAAATCCTCTTTTAGATTTTTTTTGAGTCGATTAATCTCGGCTCGGATGGTTGCGTTGTCAACTATCTGCTCACTCCAAACATAGGTTTGAAACTGCTCAAAATCAACTATTCTGCCTCTGTTTCTTGAGAGCAGGTCTATTATCTGAGATTGGCGTTTTGTCAGTATTTGAACCTCTTGATTAAAAAGAAGTGTGCTGTTTTCTTGGTCGTAACTATAATTTTTACAAAGTCTTAGATGCACTCTTGGGACGATATTTGAGAGCTTTACTCTATCTACTCGCAAGGACAACTCTTTTAGATGAAAAGGCTTCTTTAGATAGTCGTGACACCCCAAAGTGTAGGCCCTTGAAATATCTTCTATATCAACCAACGCACTTATGTAGATAACACTTACATGGATTTTAAGCTCATGGATTTTCTCTAAAAATGTAAGCCCGTCAATTCCAGGGACATTTATATCTAAAATAAGCAGGTCATAAGAGTTCTCTTTTATAGCATTAAAAGCCAAAAGCCCATTAAAGAAGCTCTCTACATGATGTCCTTCAGATTCAAGGTATTCGCAGATTGACTCATTTAGCATCACTTCATCTTCTAAAAGCAGTATCTTCATCAATCTCCAATAACTTTAAACTTATACCTAAATGTTGTTGAAGTCTCATCTGATAAAACACTCACTTCAACACCCTCTTCATCACATATGCTCTTAACCAGCCTAAGCCCCAATCCAAAGCCTTCTGTGCCTTTTTCTTCTCTATAATAAGCATCAAAAACTCTATTCGTATCTTGGATTATTTTTGATTTGCTACTAACCATAAACTCAACATATGAGCCAACTTGCTTTAGAGCCACCTCAACGCTCTCATTTGGAAGTGTGTATTTTATGGCATTTGTAAGAGTGTTGTCTATGACTCTTTGGAGCTTAGTCTCATTGAAGTTAACATATAACTCATCTTTTGGAGAATTGTAGCTAAAAGTTATAAGAGAAAACTCCGCTACCTCCCTAAAAAAATCTATCCTGCTGCTTAGAAAATTATTTAAATTTATCACACCCTTTTTATACTCTATATGATCTTTTTTTACAAGATAACTCAAATCATCATAGATGTTAAATATATTTTTTGCAGCAGCTTCTATCTTTGAGAGTTGTCTATCTTTTGGATTTTTCATAAGATATAACTCAATACTTGTCAAAATAACACTAAGAGGCGTGTTTGTCTCATGTACTGTATAACGTAAAAACTCTTTTTGGGACTTTAGCAAATCCTGCGAAAATGTCTTTTGTTCTTCTAGGTTTTTGTTTATATCAAGCAGAGCGGCAGTTTTTTTCTTTACCCTCTCCTCAAGCCCAAGATTAAGCTCTTTCAGGCTCTTTTTTTGCTCATTTATTTTACTAACCATCTCATTTGCATAGCCCACCATCATCTTAAAATCTTGGAAAAATATGCTATTTTTATTTATCTCTTCTTCTTTGTCGATAGCAGTTTTAAAAGCGTCTAAAAATGTCTGCGTATCTCTTTGAAGCAGTTTATTAAAAAGCGTGTTTAGCCCCAAAAATATGGCAAATATAATAAAAGAGAGAGTAACAATGGCTAAAACTGTTTTTATCAAAAGTGCTTTTAACTTTTTTTGATTTTGCTCTAAAATAGTACTATCAGGTATAAGATGATTTTTTACTACATAACTCTGCTCTAAGGCTCTCTCATACTCCTTGTACATCTCCTCGACAAGCAGACCCACAAAAACCAAAGTGAAGAAAAATACAACCAAAATAGTAATAACATCAGCCTGTTTTATACTGATATTTTGAAATAGTGCTTTTATCTTCATAAAAGCCTACATCATGTCAAATATCTCTGAAATATCCACTTCTATTTTGCCCAAAGATTTATTTGCATCAACCTTCTCGAGCTTAACTTCTGGAGAGGTAGAGAACTCAACATCAGAATATCTATGCTTCTCAAATAGAGGCAATGAAGCTATATTTATATTCTTTAGCATTGAAAATAAGTTTACCACAGCACTCCCATTTGGAATAACGATAAATTGATTATGCCCAAAGTAGCCTATAAATGCATCAGGCATACTTTTTTGCTTAATCTCTTTTATTTTATTTGCAAGACCTAGCTCGACTTCTTGAGCTTCTTCTTTTCCGTACCATTTCTCAAGATTTTCAAAATGTTTTATTTTTAAAAATATCATATCTAGCATACTTGTTTTTTGTTTTAAAAGCTCTATTTTTTCAAGCACAAATTTCTTACTAGGAAGCTTTGTTACCTCATCAAGAAAGAGAGCATTGTGTATAGCGGTTATATCGCTAAATGTGAGTATGTAACTATTTTTATCATCTATCTTAGAACAATTTACTTGATATTCAAAAGTTATCGTATTTTTGAGTATTCTTACTTTTCTATCTTCTTCTTTAAGTGTCTTTAACTGCTCTATAAGCTCTGCATTGCTTGTAGCACTTATGCAGTGTGATGCTTCTTCAAACAACACCCCTATCTCTGGCATCTCCAACACAAGCATCTCGAAAGTATCAAAATCACCAATCTCTAAAAAGGCTTTATTTGCCATAACTATTTTGTTATCTTCTAGAACAATTATCCCTATTTTTGCCTGATCCACTATAAGCTGTGCTCTTTTTGAAAGAGAGACAATTTCATCTTGGAGTTTTGTCTGCTCCTTTGTAAAACTAAGCTCTTCTGCAATCTTATAAAGTACATATAAAAACTGCTTGTTGTTAAAAGGCTTCAAAACAAAACGGTTAACATTGAGGTTTATAAGTTTCATTAGATATTCGCTGTCATTGTGAGCTGAAGTTACCAATACCACCTGCTCATAATTTATCTCTTTCATAGCCTCTATCATCTCTATGCCGTTCATATTTGGCATATTTATATCTGTTACAACAACATCAAACTTTTTCTCTTTATATTTTTGAAGTCCTATAGCTCCATCTTCTGCTAAAACTACATCAGGGAAAAAACGACCTAAAAAATCTGCTGTCTGCTTTCTGATAAGTTCATCATCCTCAACGTAAAGCACAGAACAGACTGAAGCATACTGTTTAAGTTTGATTACATTGATACTAATTTCCATCTTCGTTTTCCTTCTTCATTAATGATATTGTAAATATTGTAGAAACTCCTTCTACTTTTACATCCAAATATCCACACAGATGCTCTTCTACAATCATCTTTGACATATAAAGCCCTAAACCTGTACCGTTTTTCTTATCTTTAGTGCTGAAATATGGGTCAAATATCTTCTCTATTATCTCTTTTGGTATGCCGCCTGCATAATCTTTTACAACTATTTCTACTCTTTTTGGCTTATCTACTGCACTTATCTCTATGACTCTGTTTTCTATTTTCTTCTCAACATACGCAACCATAGAGTTTTTGACAAGATTTAAAATAATCTGCTTCACATCATTTTTCTGCGTAAAAAGCTTTATATTCTCATCAATACTATTTTTTATCTCAACTCCGTTGCTCTTTAGAGTGCTATCAATTATCATACATGTATCTTTTACGAGATACGCAACGCCTACCTCTTCCATCTTCATATTTGGTTTAAAAAAGTTCTTAAAATCATCTATCGTTTCGGATAAATACGCTATTTGTTTATTTATAGTCTCCAAGTTATCTTGAAATCTTTTCTCATCTATATCTTGAAGCTCTATATCTAAGAGCATATTGTTTGTAGTCATACTCATCCCAGTTAGAGGCTGTCGCCATTGATGGGCAATCATACTTATCATCTCTCCCATAGCCGCAAACTTGGACTGTTTTGCTATAAACTTATCTTTATCACTTAACTGAAGAACAAAATACTTAACAGTAAAATAAATTCCAAAAAACACCACTAACATCATAGCCTCAATCAATATGAAGAATTTAATCATCTCATTATCTGAATCAATTGGGGAGTAGATAGCATCTATTGCGCGTATCTCTCCTAGCTTCTCGTTGAAACCATTTTTATCTCCATATATCTTGATCATACCTTTTGGAGCTTTACTTGGGTCACCGTGACACTGCAAACATGACTCATTGTTTCTAGCTACTGGAAGTGCAAAAAAGAGTGTTTCTTTGCCATTATGTGTAACTATCTCCTTGTATGATTTCATATCTGAGTTGTTAAATTTTTTTAGTACTTCAGCCTCAAATGGAGTCGCTTGATTTATAGGATTTGTTGGGTTGTTACTTGGAAATCTTAGTTCAATATTTTTATGAGAATCGCTATGTTTTTTTGCATAATTTTCTTTAAAAACCTCATATATATGAGAAATAATATATGTAGAAGATAAAAGTGTCGGATCAAAGTAATCTTGTGAGAGATTTTTATCATTTATAAGCTTATATACCGCTGGTTTTTGATAGTTTGCTATAAACTCCTGCATAGAATCAAACATCAAAACATTCTCTTCTATAAGTTGATTTGCCTTTTCTTGATGAAACTCTTTAAGTGTAAAATAAAAAATTATAGTACCTAAAATAAAAGAGAGTATAAATATAATTTTTATCTTTTTTAGTAAACTTTCCAATGCAAATCTTCCTTTTTGTAGTTGTTTGATTTGCAGTATATCGTTTTTTTATTTATAAACTTACACTATAATTCCAAAAAAAATATCTACATAAAGGTTACATATGTTTGGAAGACAACTAAGAAAATACGAGTTAAGTGCTGAGGAAATAGCTAAATTTCAATGGGCAAAAATTACTACAAGCAAAGGTGACATCTGGGTAAAACTGTTACCTGAAGAGGCTCCAAATACTGTTGCAAACTTTGCACATTTATCAGAATCAGGTTTTTACAATAACCTTAGTTTTCACCGTGTAATCCCTGGATTTATGGCTCAGGGTGGTTGTCCAAATGGAACTGGAACAGGCGGACCTGATTGGGCTATCCCTTGTGAAACAAAAACAAATGTTACTAAACATAGAAGAGGAGCACTCTCTATGGCTCACGCTGGACCTAACACTGGTGGAAGCCAGTTTTTTATAACATTTGTTGCTACTCCACATTTAGATGGCGTACACACTGTTTTTGGAGCAATCGAGAAAGATGATGAAGATAGCTTCTCTACGCTAGACAGCATAAAAGGTCAAGACGTTATAAACTCTATTGAAGTTTTACAAACTCGCCAATAAAAATTTCTAATTACCCTCATGCTCTCAAGCATTGAGAGTAAAATTTTTCAAGGAACTCATATCTTAGTCCATATATGTTGCAGCGTAGACTCCCACTTTTTTTTAGAAAAGCTCCAAAAAGATTATCCAGATGAAAAACTTATTGGATTTTTTTACGACCCGAACATTCACCCATTTTCAGAATATCAGCTTCGTCTTCTTGATGTAAAACGCTCTTGCAAAAAACTAGGTATTGAACTTCTTGAGGGAGAGTATGATTTTGAAGCGTGGATGGAAGCTGTACGAGGTTTAGAAAATGAACCTGAAAAAGGCAAAAGATGTGAAGTTTGCTTTGATAAAAGATTTGATGTAAGCGCAAAAAAAGCTCTTGAACTCGGCGAGAAAAGCATAACAACAACTCTGCTTGTAAGCCCTCTAAAATCACAAGAACAGCTAAAAGTAAGCGGTGATAAATTTTTCAAAGAGCATGGTGTTGAGTTTATATTTTATGATTATAGAAAAGATGGCGGTACAGCAGAGCAAAGCCGTGTTACAAAAGAGGAGCAACTCTATCGTCAAGACTATTGCGGATGCATCTATGGACTAACTATGCAACGAGAACAGCAAGATCGCCTTATGGATGAGATGTTTTCTCATATATCCAATCAGATTCAGCCCTCTAGCATTGAAGAGAGGCTTGAGATGTATGAGCAAAGAAACGAACTTGAAGAGAATGGTATCGCTTACAAAATCATTCGAGAGAAGTTTTTAAATTATCGTCAATTTAGCTTTAAACTCTATGCCAATAGAGATGAAATCATAGATGCTTATGCTCTTTTTTACTCTAATCTTCCAAGAAAAAAAGCAAATGGAAACATAGAATTTTGCGATAAAAATATCCACTATTTCAATCGTGAAGAGATAAAATTTGTAACATTAGAGTTTTTTAACTCTGTATGTAAAGTAAAATATAAAAACACTAAAGAGCTTATATTTAGCCCTCCTAGCGTTAAAGAAGAGATAAGATTTAGAGATATTTTACTCTCATCGAGCTACGATTTAAGCCCTATTATTATCGTTGATGAGATTCCAAAAACAAAACTCTCTATTGAACTTGATGCTAAAACTTATGAAGATATGAGAGAAAAACTAATCATTCTATAATATTTTTTTAGCTAAAATAGCCAAAATTATTATAAAGGCTTTTCTATATGATTATGGACGTTATTGAAATTCAAAAAATTATTCCTCATCGTTACCCATTTTTACTTTTAGACAGAGTTACAGACATCAAAGAAAATGAATCACTTATCGGTTATAAAAACGTGACTATCGGCGACAACGTATTTCAAGGTCACTTTCCAGGTCATCCAATCTATCCAGGCGTTATGATTTTAGAGGGCATGGCTCAAGCTGGTGGCATACTTGCATTTAAGAGCATGGGCAACATGACGCAAGAGGAAGCTGCTGGTAAAGTTGTCTATTTTATGAGCATAGATAGAGCAAAATTTCGCGCTCCTGTAAAACCTGGCGACAGACTTGAGTACCGCATAAGCGTTATAAAAAATAAAGGCCAAATCTGGGTACTTGATGGCAAAGCTTATGTTGATGATGTTTTAGTTTCAGAAGCAGAACTAAAAGCTATGATTGTAGATAAATAATGAGTAAAATTTCTCCACTTGCAATCATAGAAGATGGTGCAGTTATAGGCAAGGATGTTGAGATAGGTGCTTACTGCATTATCTCCTCAGATGCAACTATCGGCGATGGAACAAAGATAGAACAAAACAGCTGTATTTATGGCAAAACAACCATAGGTAAAAATAACCATATCTTTTCACACGCAGTTATCGGTTCAGCTCCACAAGATTTGAAATTTGCTGGGGAAGATGTAGAACTAATCATTGGCGATAACAATAAAATCAGAGAATTTACACTCTTCAATCCTGGAACAAAAGGCGGTGGCGGAAAGACTATCATCGGCTCACACAACCTTTTTATGGGTTATGTTCATATAGGGCATGATGTTATCATCGGAAATCACTGTATCTTAGCAAACGCTGCAACTCTTGCAGGACATGTTGAGATGGGAGACTATGCAGTAATCGGCGGTATGACTCCTATCCATCAGTTTGTTCATATAGGCGAGTACGCAATGGTTGCTGGTGCATCAGCACTTGCTCAAGATGTACCTCCATTTTGTATGGCAGAGGGAAATCGCGCGACACTTAGAGGACTTAATTTAACAGGTCTTAGAAGAAATATAGAGCGCGAAGAGATTGATGAGATAAAGTCAGCATACAAAGAGCTTTTTGAAGCTGGAAAAGCTTTAAAAGACGCTGCAAATGAGATACTTGAACACACAACAAGCCATCATGTTCAATCGCTTTGTAATTTTGTTCTTAAAACTAAACGCGGTATCCCGTATGAAAGGAAACATCTATGATAATCAGATCATGTAGCTTTTGTAATGCGCTAGAGAGTGATGAAAATCCACTAATCGCAGGAAACAGTGTCTATATATGTAAAAACTGTGTTACTTCTGCATATAAGATAATGTTTGGAGACGACAAAGTTCACTCATCAGCGGATGCTGATTTGCATGATGAAAACAGCACTCTTATGACTCCAAAAGAGTTAAATATTTTTTTAGCTGATTATATTATCGGGCAAGAGAGAGCTAGAAAACTTCTTAGTGTAGCTGTATATAACCACTACAAAAGAATTTTTAAAACTCACACAACCAAAGATGATGATACTGAGATAGCAAAATCTAACGTACTTCTTATTGGACCAACTGGAAGCGGAAAAACACTTATGGCTCAAACAATTGCTAGAGTTTTAAATGTTCCTATCGCAATTGCTGATGCAACAAGTTTAACAGAAGCTGGATATGTTGGAGAAGACGTTGAGAACATTCTAACAAAGCTTCTTCAAGCAGCTGATGGTGATGTAGAGAGAGCACAAAGAGGGATAGTATTTATCGATGAGATTGACAAAATTTCCCGCATGAGTGAAAACCGCTCCATCACTCGTGATGTTTCAGGAGAGGGTGTACAACAAGCTCTTTTAAAAATCATAGAGGGTGCTGTTGTAAACATTCCGCCAAAAGGTGGAAGAAAACACCCAAATCAAGAGTTCATAGCGATTGATACGACAGGAATTCTTTTTATCTGCGGTGGTGCATTTGATGGGCTTGATGAGATACTCAAGAAGAAGCAAGGCGAAAATGTTTTAGGTTTTGGTCATGAAAAAAAGAGTAAAACAGAGCAAAAGATGAGCTATGACGCGGTTGAGCCTGATGACTTGGTAGGTTATGGTCTTATTCCTGAGCTTGTTGGGCGTCTTCCAATTATTGCATCGTTAAATGAGATTACAGAAGATGATATGGTTCGCATACTAACAGAGCCAAAAAACTCTATCATAAAGCAATACAAAAAACTCTTCTCAATAGACAATGTTGTATTGAATTTTGAAGAAGACGCGCTTAGAGCGATAGCTACAAAGTCGATAAAAAGAAAAACTGGTGCTCGTGGACTTCGTGCAATTTTAGAAGAAAATATGATAGATATTATGTACGAACTTCCTGAATACAGCGGGTACGAAGTACTAGTAACAAAAGCAGTTATTGACGACGGTGAAGCTCCCGTCTATATCAAAAAGAATTCAAAACAAATTGCATAAGGTAAAATAATGATATTTAACAAATTAATTGGTCTTTTTTCAAACGATTTATCTATTGACCTAGGAACAGCAAATACGATTGTAATTGCAAAAGGCAGAGGCATTATAATCAACGAGCCATCAGTAGTTGCTGTAAAAACTGGTAAATTTGGACAGCAAAGAGTTCTAGCAGTAGGACATGAAGCAAAAGAGATGGTTGGTAAAACTCCTGGAAATATAAAAGCTATTCGCCCTATGCGTGATGGCGTTATTGCTGACTTTGATATGACTGAGAAGATGATTAGAAAATTCATTGAAAAAGCTCATGGAAGAAGTTCTCTAATAAGTCCTAGAATTATTATCTGTGTTCCTTATGGATTAACTCAAGTTGAGAGAAAAGCTGTTCGTGAATCTGCTCTTAGCGCAGGTGCTCGTGAAGTTTTTCTTATAGAAGAGCCAATGGCTGCAGCAATTGGAGCTGGAATAGATATACGTGAACCTCAAGGAAACTTAGTCGTTGACATCGGTGGCGGTACTACCGAGATAGGTGTTGTTTCTCTTGGCGGTCTGGTACTTTCAAAATCAATTAGAACAGCTGGCGATAAGATAGACCAAGCAATCGTAAACTACGTAAGAAGAAAATATAACCTTCTAATTGGCGAGAGAATTGCTGAAGAGATAAAAATAGCGATTGGAACTGCTGTTACTCTTGATGAAGAGCTAAAAATGGTAATTACTGGCAGAGACCAAGTAGAAGGACTTTTAAGCTCAGTTGAATTAACAAGTGAAGATGCTAGAGAAGCCATGAAAGAGCCTCTAAAAGAGATAGCAGAAGCACTTCGTGATGTGCTAGAGCAGATGCCTCCAGATTTGGCTGGTGACATAGTAAATCACGGAATTATCTTAACAGGCGGTGGAGCACTCATCCGCCAACTAGATAAATATCTCTCAGATATTATCAAAATCCCTGTATATGTAGCAGATGAGCCTCTACTTGCAGTTGCTAGAGGAACTGGACGCGCATTAGAAGAGATAGATTTATTACAAGAACTTTTTGAAAATGAATAAAGGGCTTCTTAGCTTTTTTCTCATCTTTACTGCACTCATAATGGGTGCACTTTATTATACAGATATTATTCAATCTCCTTTTATTTCTGTATTAAACAAAATCAAAACCAACTATCACGCCTCTAGCGAATATGTAGAAAAACAGATTCAAAAACATCTATATCAGGCAAAACATATTGAAGAACTTAATGAAAAAATAAAAAAATATGAGAACAACTGTCTCATAATAGAGCAGTTGTCATATGATATAAACAATCTTTTTTTAGAGAGTTTCTCTGATCTCAAAATTGATCCAGATGTAGAGCTTGTTAGAACAATCTCATATCAAAAGTTTGGCGATTTAAATAGAGTTTGGCTTGAAGTAAATGACTATAATGCATCTAAAATTTATGGTCTTGTTTACAATAATCTTGTAGCTGGAATAGTAATATCTCAAAACGACAGACCTCTTGGGCTTTTAAACAGCGATTTAAAAAGTTCATACGCTGTATATGTAGGGGCTCAAAATGCTCCTGGCATTATTCATGGAAACAATTCTAATCATCTTATTGTAAAATTTATTCCTGCTTGGTTTTTGATAAATGAGGGCGATAAAGTTATAACTTCTGGTCTAGATGAGATATTTTTTCAAGGACTAAATGTCGGAGTTGTTGTATCTGTTACAAAATCGCAAGGGTATCAAAGTGCGGTTGTTGAACCCTTCTATAAAGCAAATGCACCAAACTACTTTCATATGATTAAAAAAGTCAAATAACTCATCAAGTTTTAAGTGCCTTTTACCTATAATAAACAAATTTTTTTATGCACTAATGCAACTCTCGAAAAATATAGTTTTTCGTAGCTTTAGGGGGTTGGAAGGGACTTTGGTCCCTCCCGCTAAAACGGACTTGTTCGTTTTGGTGCGTAACATCAAACAAAAGGTAAACAATGCCAAAACGCACCGACATTCATACTATTTTACTTATTGGTTCAGGTCCGATTATCATCGGTCAAGCTTGTGAATTTGACTACTCAGGAACACAAGCTGTTAAAACTTTAAAAGAGTTAGGCTACCGCGTAGTCCTTATAAATTCAAATCCTGCAACAATTATGACAGATCCCGAATTTGCAGATAGAACATATATTGAACCTATTAAAGAAGAGATAATTGCAAAGATTATAAAAGATGAGGGTGTTGATGCTATTCTCCCTACAATGGGCGGACAAACAGCACTAAATGTAGCTACTAGTATGTATGCAAAAGGTATGTTAGAGGGTGTAGAGTTTTTAGGAGCATCTCCTGAAGCTATTCACAAAGGTGAAGACCGTTCAGCTTTTAATAAAGCTATGATTAAGATTGGTATGGATTTACCAAAAAGTCGTAATGCTTACAGCGTTGATGAAGCTTTAGAAGTTGCTCTAGAGATAGGTTTTCCAGTTATAAGCAGAGCCTCTTTTACACTAGCTGGCGGTGGTTCAGGGGTAGCTTACAATATGGAAGAGTTCAAAAAACTAGCACAAGAAGGTATTTCCGCGTCTCCTGTAAATGAGATAGAAATAATGGAGTCGATGCTTGGCTGGAAAGAGTACGAAATGGAAGTTATCCGCGATAAAGCGGACAACTGTATCATAGTTTGTGCTATTGAAAACTTTGATCCGATGGGTGTTCATACAGGTGACAGTATCACTGTTGCACCTGCTCTTACACTTACAGATAAAGAGTATCAAAGAATGCGTAATGCTTCTTTTGACATACTTAGAGAGATAGGTGTTGATACTGGCGGAAGTAATGTTCAGTTCTCAATTGACCCTAAAACTGGGCGTATGATTGTAATCGAGATGAATCCTCGTGTTTCACGCTCTTCTGCACTCGCGTCTAAAGCGACTGGTTATCCTATTGCAAAAGTTGCAACACTTTTGGCTGTTGGCTTTACTCTTGATGAGATTACAAATGACATAACTGGAACTCCTGCATCATTTGAACCTGTAATTGACTATGTTGTTACAAAGATTCCTAGATTTACGTTTGAGAAATTCCCAGAAGCTGTAAATACGCTAAGTACTAGCATGAAAAGTGTCGGCGAGGTTATGGCGATAGGTAGAACTTTTAAAGAGTCCATGCAAAAAGCTCTATGTTCACTAGAGACTGGACTTTGCGGATTTGATCCAATTGATGCTGATTTTGATTTTATTAAGCATGAGATTCGCCGTCCAAATGCAGATAGAGTTCTATATGTTGCAGAGGGTTTCCGCCGTGGCATGAGTGTTTCTGAGATGTTTGATACATGTCAAATTGACCCTTGGTTTTTATACCAGATAGAAGAGATAATAAAAAGTGAGCAAAGCATCACAGACAAGATACTCTTTGATGAACAACTTATGAGAAGTGCAAAAGTTGATGGCTTTTCAGACAAAAGAATAGCTCAGCTAATAAGTAAAAACTTAGATATAAAAGTAGAAGAAGAGGATGTTTATAAGGCTAAAAAAACTCTTGGGGTAACCTTAGAGTATAACGAAGTTGACACATGTGCAGCAGAGTTTGAAGCGCTTACTCCATACCTCTATTCAACAACAAATATCACAAAGCTTCCAAATGTAAAAAAAAGAGCAAGTGAGGCGAAAAAAGTTCTAATTTTAGGCGGCGGACCAAACAGAATAGGACAAGGTATAGAGTTTGACTACTGTTGTGTTCACGCTGCATTTGCACTTAAAGAGATGGGTATAGAGACAATTATGTACAACTGTAATCCTGAAACAGTTTCAACAGACTATGACACTTCAGATGTACTATATTTTGAACCAATTGATTTTGAACATGTAAGAGCTGTGATTGAAAATGAAAATCCAGATGGCGTAATAGTTCACTTCGGTGGACAAACTCCACTTAAACTGGCAGATTCTCTAACAAAAATTGGAGCTAAAATCGCTGGAACACCATCTGCTGTTATTGATTTAGCAGAAGATAGAGAGCAGTTTTCAAACTTTGTAAACCAGCATGGACTAAAACAGCCCGCAAATGGACTTGCTCGTTCTAAAGAGGAGTCTTACCCTATAGCGGAGAGACTTGGTTATCCTGTTCTTGTTCGCCCATCGTTTGTTCTTGGTGGTCGCGGAATGAGAATCGTTTATTGCGAAGATGAGTTAAGACAATATATGGACTTGGCTGTTTCAGTCTCAAATAACGCTCCAGTTTTGATAGATAAATTTTTAGATCAGGCAATTGAGCTTGATGTTGATGCTATTTGTGATGGCTTGGATGTTTATATCGGTTCAGTTATGCAGCATATTGAAGAGGCTGGAATTCACTCAGGCGATAGCGCATGTTCACTTCCTCCTGTAAACTTATCAAAAGAGATGATTGACAAGGTAGAAGCACAAACAAGAACTATCGCTCTTGGTCTTGGTGTTCATGGTCTCATGAACGTTCAATACGCAATTTATCAAGATGAGATATATCTGATAGAAGTAAATCCGAGAGCTAGTAGAACTGTTCCTTTTGTTAGTAAAGCGACAGGTATGCCTCTTGCAAAAGTTGCAACTCGTGTAATGGTTGGAGAAACTCTAAGAAATGCTCTAAACTACTACGACAAGTACAACATCGTTATGGAAGAAAATGGGCTTTTAAAACCTCGTTTAAAAGGGCATATCTCTGTTAAAGAGGCAGTATTTCCTTTCCATAAACTATATGGCGCAGATTTAGTTCTAGGGCCTGAAATGAAATCAACTGGTGAAGTTATGGGTATCAGTTCTAACTTTGGTATCAGTTTTGCAAAGGCTCAAATTGCAGCTGGAAACAGAATTGTAACAGAGGGTACGTGTTTCTTATCATTTGTAGATACAGATAAAAAATATGCACCTGAAATTGCAAAAGGGCTTCATAAACATGGCTTTAAACTTGTTGCAACTAGAGGAACACAAGCGATAATAGAGGAAGCTGGAATTCCATGTGAAATTGTTTTAAAAATTTCAGAGGGTCGTCCAAATATTGAAGATAGTATGAAAAATAATGCTATTCATATGGCAATAAATACATCTGATAATAACACTTCAAAAAAAGATGCAGTAGTAATTCGTCAAGAGGTTCTAAAGAGAAGTATTCCTTACTTCACAACTCTTAGTGCTGCAAGAGCGCTTATTTTAGCTCTTGATGAGATGCAAAATGATTCTTGGTCTTCATCAAAGGCTCTACAAGATTTTCTAGCATAGAGATGAGTGTAATACTTACACAAACCGACACTACTGTCGGTTTTCTATCTCAAAATTCACAAAAACTTTATGAGATAAAATCTCGCCCTCAAACAAAGCCTTTTATAAAAGTATTTCAAAATTTTAATAGCTTTATAAAAGATTTTCACAGAGTGCCAAATAACAGAAAAAACTTAGTTCGTCGCTCTAAAAAAACCTCATTTATTGTTGGTAATTTCTCATTTAGAATTGCTAAACTTCCTCTTGATTCACAAATTCTAAGAGACTCTTCTTGGTTTTATTCTACCTCTGCAAATAGAAGCAGTGAGAGATTTGATAGGAACTTTTGTGAAGTAAAAGCTGATATAATAGTAGAAAACAAAGATGGTTTAGTTGAAAGCATCTCTTCAAAACTTATAAAAATAAACTCTAAAAAATTAAGAAGGTTACGATGACAAGAGCAATTCAAGCACTATTGACTGGTATGTTTATAACTTTTATATTAGACTTTTTTCTTTTTTTAGGAGTTATGCTTCACTATATAGAATTCTACAAAATAGACCTATATTACAATATTTTATTTGTAGACAATCAAAACTGGTATCTATTTTTCTTACTCTCTATAATTTTTGGATGGATGGTTATCTATATAAAAAATTATAAAATCGCTCTAATTCCAATAGTAGCAATATCTATATTTACCTCTCTTACGCTATTTGAAGATTTTGGTTATATGGCAGGAGAGGCTATGTTTATGAAAAAAAATATCACTCTGCATAGTGCTAAATTCAGCTATAACGGCAATATTATCTATGATGGAAGGCAAGAGATTACTTTTTATCGCAATGATATATCTAAAATAGTAACTTTAAAGAAAAAGGATTTGATTTAATGAAACATATCTACTCAATAGCAAAAGGTGTAGCCCTTGGAAGCGCTGGAATAGCAATGATGAGCATTCTTGGCGGATGTGAATCAAACAAAAAAGAAGAGCAACATCAAAATAAATTTTTAGTAATTGAACAACAAGCAGATGGAAAATATATCGTTGTAGAAGAGATGCCAACTGATGGGCCAAGCAGAGCAATTATTCGAGAGATAGATGCAAACGGAAACAAAACAGAACGTTTCATGAATGAAGCTGAGATGAAAGCTTTAGCAGAACAGGAGTTTCAAAAAGTTCAAGATGGCACATCAGAGACTATGAGTAGTAACGAAGGAAGTGCAGGAATGGGACTAGCAGGAACAATTCTGGCAGTAGCAGCAGGTTCTCTTTTGGGAAATATGATAGGAAATGCTCTTATGAACAACAAAAACTTTGCATCTAAATCATCTGCCGTAAACAAAAGCGCTTATTCTCGACCAGCTAGTGGTGGAGCAAGTGGCTCATCATCTGCTAAGAAGAGTTACTTTGGTGGCTCAAGCAGTTCATCAACTTCTACCAAATCATACGGGAGTTAATTTTTTGATAAATTTAACTAAAATAAAACCACTTCAAATAGAGCAACTCGAAGAGCTAGGTTTTACATGGCATACTGATAACGACAATAGCAGATATCTAAGCGATACTCTTGTAAATGTCACACACGATGAAGCAGAGGCTTACTATGAGGCTGCAAATGAGATATATGACATGTACACAAAAGCAGCTGAGTATGTGATAGAAAATAATCTTTTTTTTGAACTAGGCATTCCTTTTAATCTCATAGAAGCTATAAAAAAAAGTTGGGAAAATGATGTTCACTGGCATGTCTACTCTAGGTTTGACTTTGCTGGAGGAGTTGATGGAGCGCAGATAAAACTACTAGAGTTTAATGCTGATACACCTACCTCCCTATTTGAAACTGCATTATTACAATGGGGTTTATTAAAAAGCAACAACATGGATGAAGAGGAGCAGTTCAATAATCTGTACGAAGCTATAAAAGAGAACTTTAAACGTCTTATAACACTCTTTGAGGATACCGAGCTCTTTGATGAGAGGTATGATGGATGGAAGATACTATTTTCATCTGTAAGCGGAAATGATGAAGAAGAAGCGACTACAAGATTGCTTCAACAAATCGCAACTGATGCTGGTTTTAACACTGCTTTTGAGTATCTAGGAGATGTTAAGTTTGATGAAGATGGAATCTATGATAGAGACGATAACCAATACGAGTACTGGTTTAAACTCTACCCTTGGGAAGATATAGCAACCGATGAGCCTGAACTTGCCACAATGCTAACGACCATCATGCAAAATCAAAATGCAATCATCCTAAACCCTGCATATACGCTTCTTTTTCAATCTAAAGGGATGTTAAAAATACTATACGACCTCTTTCCAGATTCGCCATATCTGCTTAAAACATCTTTTGAGCCTTTGCATGGAATAAAACAAGTTCAAAAAACTGTTTTTGGTAGAGAAGGTGCCAATATAGAAATAATTGATGCTCATGGCGCAGTGCTCAACAAAGAGGATGGTCCATATAAAAATCATAAAAAAATCTATCAAGAGTATGTTGAGTTAAACAGAGATGCAAATGGAGAAAAATATCAAGCTGGAGTTTTCTTTGCCTATGAGGGAGCTGCTCTTGGATTTAGAAAAGGCGGAGAGATTTTAAACAATATGAGCAAATTTGTGGGACATGTTTTAGTATAAACACTCCCACATCTTTAACTATCTGCTTCCTTGTAGTTTTTGTTTGAGAATTATTTTACCAGACTCAACACCAGGTTGATTATACGCGTCTATATACATAAATTTTGCACAAACAGAAGTAAGTAGTTCATACTCATACATAAGCGCTGCTATACTTCTCTCACTAACCCTGTCTATCGTAATAACATCACATGGAATATCGCCTAAATTTTGAATAGACTCTATTGTTGCATCTGCTTGTTTATTTATAAGTGATGAAAATTCTATATTATCTATATAGTTTAACTCTTCTAAACCTTTTAACTCTACCTGAGGAATTTTTAGGTTATTTTCAAAATCATTTACTTTGATTACGGTAACTGTTTTATCACGTCTGCCTTCAACTATAAGCTGTAAAAAAGAGTGCTGATCTATTGGTCCAATAATACCTATTGGCGTTAGTCCTTGTCTTGTTGCATTTATATCAATTTTGCCTAAACTCTCGCCCCAAAGCTGTATATACCAGTTGTTAAAACCATCAAGTCTTGACGAGTAAGAGAAAAGTACATTTATATTGAAGCTATTTTTATACTCTACAAAAAATCTAGCCTTCTTTACTATTCTTTCGTATGTATCTTCTTTACTGAAAAACGAGTCATAAGCAGTTTTGGCACCATATAATAGTTCATCTATATCTATACCAATAATTGCTAAAGGGAGAAGTCCAACTGCACTAAAAACAGAAAATCTTCCTCCAACATTTTTTGGTATCTCAAAACTAACAATATCATTTGCCATCGCGTACTCACGGAGTTTTGAGTCACTCTCAGTTACAACTACTGTATTGTTTTTGTCACATTTAACCAAAGAGTTTATATATTTAAAGATAGAAACTGTCTCTATTGTGGTTCCAGACTTTGATATAACTATAAAAAGAGTATCGTCTAGGTCAATATTTTTTATCTTTGATTGTATATCTATAGGATCAGTCGTCTCTAAAAAATGCAGTTTTTTTGTTAAGTTTTTAGAGTATTTTAAAAACTTGTATATTGCATAAGTTCCAAGAGTACTGCCACCTATACCAATAACCACAATGTTTTTTTGCATAACTTTAGAAGCGTACTCTTTAAAGAGAGAGACATTTTGATGCACAAGGCTATAGTAGCCGATGTACTCTCTCTCCGCTTCTATTTGAGTAAAAACATCTTCATCTGAGATAGAAGGGTTAAAATTGTGCTGGTATTGCATCTCTACTCTTTAGTTTTGTTGTAAAAAAAGTTTGTAGCTTCCACAAAGCCATCTACGCCACCGCAGTCAAATCTTTTTCCTTTAAACTTATATGCGATGACTCCGCCTTGTTTTGCTTGTGTCAAAAGTGCATCTGTTATCTGAATCTCTCCGCCTTTACCAGGTTTTGTATCTTCTAAGATATCAAAAATATCAGGAGTTAAAATATATCTTCCTATAATTGCCAAATTTGAAGGAGCGTCTTTACTCTCAGGTTTTTCTACCATATTTGTAACTCTTAAAACACTGTCTTCTTCTTCAAAACCAGCAACTATTCCATATTTATTACTATCTTCAAGCGGTATCTCTTCAACAGCCACGATAGAACATCTATATTTTTCATACAATTTTACCATTTGCGTTAAAACAGCTTCGCCATCATTATCACACAAGTCATCTGCTAAGATTACTGCAAAAGGCTCATCACCTACTAGAGTTTGTCCTGTTAAAATAGCATGGCCCAACCCTTTCATCTCAACTTGTCTCGTGTAAGTAATAGTACAGTTTTTAACGATATCACGTATCTCTTTCATAAGCAACTCTTTGGAAGTTCCATTTATCTGATGCTCAAGTTCATACGATCTGTCAAAGTGGTCTTCTATCGCGCGTTTTCCACGACCTGTCACTATCGCCATAGTGTCTATTCCTGCTTCTCTTGCCTCTTCAACGCCATATTGTAAAAGCGGTTTTGTTAGGATTGGCAACATCTCTTTTGGGATAGCTTTTGTTGCAGGAAGGAATCTTGTTCCATAACCAGCTGCTGGGAAAAGGCATTTTCTTATTTTTGTGTTATCTTTTGGCATTCCATAACCCTTGATTTTAGATTTTTATTAATTTTATATATGCCTATAAATCTCGAAAAACTTGTTTTTCGTAGCTTTAGGGGGTTGCAAGGGACTTTAGTCCCTGCCATTAAAACGGACGAGTTCGTTTTAATGCGTAATATCAGTTTTTTAACTTGTACACTTTGGCATGAGGGGTTAAAATAACCTCTTCAAACAGCATTCTATCATACTCTTGCAAAACTGATAACTGAATATAGAGCGAGTTATATGTTTTTTCATCAACAAGCAAAAATGTATTATAACTTGACATAAAAATCAAATTTAATTCACCATTTTGATTTACAAGTTGAACGTTTTTTGTAAACTTCATATTCTTGTCATAAGCACTCTGAACAACTCTTTTTATCGGAACTTTATTCTCATTTATCTTTACAATCATCTCTTTTAAATCAACAACAATTCCTTGAGATAAATTTAATATATTTTCTTCTTGCTTAAACTGTTTTGTTGCGTAAAAAAATGAGCGATTTTTCATATTTCCGTTCATCAAGTCAAGATTTGAGAACATCTCAACAGTTGGATAAATATCTATCATCCTATATGGAAGATAGAAGTAGATATCTCTTGTTTTTTTAGGAAGTTCAATGTCTCCTTCAAGAGAGAGTAAAAAATCATTTGTATCGCTAAAGCCATACTTTTTTGTCATCTCTTCTATATTTGAGAAGATAGTTAGGTTTTTATCTCGAATCATCTTCTCATTCTCTTTTTGAAACTTAAATTTTTCCTCACTGTATTCAACATCAAGTCTTGCAAGTTTTGCTGATACATCTTGAGGATTTGTAAGCATAAAGCTCACTGGAAAGTTCACATCTCCAGCATGTTTTCCGCCATCTATTAGAGTCTTTACATCGCTATAGTATCTTATAGGATACCCATAATCCCACCATGCAATAACATAATCCTCTCTACTAGCTCTGCTTTTAAGCATATCTAGCACTTTTACCTCATCTGTGTTAAAAACTGTAGGAACTTTATACTCCTGAATATGAGCTATATTTGGAGTCAAGATGAGAAGTGTAAAAGCAGTCATTGATAGAAATTTTAATCTTTTAGTTGGCATAAAACGAGCTATCTCAGTTATTAGAAAAGCTACTCCAAAGGCTAAAACTGGGACTGCATAGATAGTAAATCTAAGTCCGCCGACATAAGCCAAAAATCCAAGCCCGATTAATGGAACTCCAAAGAGCATTACTCTATGTTTGTATGACAAATATATATATCCTGCGACAGAAGCTACAAATGTAATAACATGCCCACTGATTCTATCTGCAAATACATTAAAGGGTATATGCCCAGCTTCCCGCACAGTCTGCATAACAGAGTAGAAGTGAAGCTTCAGGCCCTCTTCTCCCATCATTAGAGCATCTTTAAAAACATAACCTTTTAATTGACTCCAGATAGGATTAAAACCTCCAGAGACAAAAAACAGAACAATAGAGAGGGCTAAAATATAGTGAACATATTTATCATACTGCTCTCTCTTGTAGAGAAAAAAGGCGATTAAAACAAAAATGGCCCTTATATAGCCATCAAATCCAACCATCGCAAACATCATAATTGCCAGTAGTTTATAGTTATAGCTATTTTTTCTATCAAACAAAAGAGTATAAAGAAGTATCAGGGAAAAAAATGCACTCTCTAGTGAGTAGCTTTGCGGATACCACCATCTGTAAATTAAAATATCAACTGCTGTTATTAGTAAATATTTATCCTGATTTGTTCTGATTGCCCATATAATAGACCATAACAAAAACATAGGAAGTACAATGTTTAACATATCCGTATCATAGTAGCCTATCATAGTTCTGTTGTAGTAACTATGAGCGATACTAGCTAGAAGTGCGGCAATAAAGCCCATCTCTAAGTTATCTATGCTCTTAGCGATTAATATTATTGGGATAACTATAAGCGAACCAAGAAAGATAGGCATAAAGAGGATAACGCTCTCAAAAGAGAACGGCAAGATATATGCAAAAAAAGCGCTCACCTGTGAAGCAGCGCTATCAACTGGAGAGAGGTCAAACTCTTGATGATTAAAACCATTTAAGATATCTCTAGCACCCTCAGCCCAGTAGTAGCCATCATTTGTGTTTATCATAAACTGACCATTAAACCAAAATGGGTTGTAATCTAAGAACTGATAAAACCAAATCATTCTAATGGCAACAGAAAAAAGAAATGCCAAAGCTATGTAGAGTAGTGTAACCTTTGTCTCTTTTGTCAATGAACGCACTCGCTATCCTTAATTAAATCTCGTTATAAAGGCTATCTCTCTGGGTCGGAATAAAACCGCTGTTTTTAATAAGAGCTTTAAAATCTTCCAGCTTTACGCCATTGGCACTCTTTGCCCCTGCTGCGGAGTTTATAGACTCTTTTTCTATCGTTCCATCTAAATCATTTGCGCCAAACTCTTGAGCTACAAGGGCAAGATTTACAGTTGAAGTTACCCAATATGCTTTTAGGTTTGGCACATTATCCAAAACTATACGACTAATCGCCATTGTTTTTAAAATCTCATTTGCGGTTATTGGCTCTTTTATATTTAAGTAGTTATTCTCAGTTTGATATACAAGCGGAATAAAGCAGTTAAAACCACCAGTAATATCCTGAAGTTCTCTTATACGCATCATATGGTCTATTCGATTGGCACGACTCTCTATATGTCCAAAGAGCATAGTAACATTGCTTTTTTTGCCTCTCTCATGCCATTTTCTATGAATCTCAAACCACTGATCAGAGGTCACTTTGCCTTTGCAGATAAAATCCCTTACCTTCTCATCAAAGATTTCAGCTCCGCCACCAGGCATAGAATCAACTCCATTTTCAATCATCAAATCAAGTATCTCATCATAAGTTTTACCGTAGTGACGAGATAAAAAATCGACCTCAGCAGCAGTTAACGCTTTTACATGTAAGTGCGGATAAGCTGTTTTAATTTTTTTAAAAATCTCCAAATACCACTCCACCCCTGTATTTGGGTTATGAGCGGAAACGATATGAACCTCACTTGCGCCACGAGAGTCGATATCTTTGACTATTTCCATAATTTGTTCATGCGTCATTGTGTATTGATTTGGATTTTTTCTTGTTGCCGAATACGCACAAAATTTGCAAACATCGGCGCAGACATTAGTTGGATTTATATGACGATTTATATTGTAGTAAGTTTTTTTTCCATGCTTTTTTTTACGGATAGAGTCCGCTAAATCGCCAAGCTCAAAAAAGTCCATCTCATAAAGCGAGAGAGCTTCATCAAAATCGATTCGCTCACCTCTTGATATCTTATCTCTTAGGCTCATAACTATTTTAATGCCTCAAATTTTGAGAGTTCATCTAGTTTTTCCCATGGATAATCACTCTGACCAACCTGTCCACGAGCCGCTACATCTGCATACAAAAATGTCTCTTTCGATGGATGGTCTAAATTGAATTTTCGTGTAATCCAATTTGGAGTTAGAGAGAAATTATCAAGAACAAATGTTGACAACTTATCATCATCCAAACCATCAATTACAGTTCCATAAGTGTCAACTGCAACAGAAGTAGGACGAGCAACACCTATCGCGTAAGATATTTGAACAAGTGCTTTTTTTGCAACTCCTGCTGCGACTATATGTTTTGCAATGTAACGTGCCGCATAGAGTCCGCTTCTGTCAACTTTTGTATAATCTTTTGAACTCTGCGCACCGCCACCAATTGGTGCATATCCGCCAAAGCTATCAACTATAAGTTTTCTACCCGTAAGTCCTGAATCATGCAGTGAAGAGTGAGAAACATACTTTCCAGTTGGATTGATGTGAATGATACAGTCGTTTTTGTTATAAAGCTCACTTGGAAGTCCTGCGTCATCTATAAGAGCTTGAATCAAAGCTCTTACGCTGATAATATCCATAGTATTTACGCATGGAGCGGACACTACGATAGTGTGGATTTTTTGCGGTTGGCACTTCTCGAAGTTCTCTTTTTTACCATAATCCATAGTAACTTGAGTCTTGATATCAACACCTAGTTTTGAAGGGTTTGCTTTTGCATAGTTGTAAACTTTTTCCATCAAAACTCTTGCGTAAGTTATAGCACTTGGCATATAGTTTTTTGTCTCTATATCGGCATAGCCAAACATGATTCCTTGGTCACCCGCTCCAATCTCGCCATCTTCTTGATCAACACCTTGATTTATGTCTGGAGATTGTGCGTTTAGGAGCACTTGGAGTTCTACATCTTCAGGATGCAGACACTCCTCTTTTGTAAAGTATGGATTACCATCATAGCCTATCTCCACAAGAGCATCATGAACGATTTTCTTATAATCTTCAGTAGTAACTCTAGTTTTTGAAGTTACCTCTCCGCCGATTACGATGTGCTTTCCTGCAACAAAAACTTCTGATGCAACTCTTGATTTTGGGTCTCCAATAATTAGTCTATCAACTATACTATCTGCGATTATATCCGCACATTTATCTGGATGCCCAGGACTAACTACTTCACTTGTAAAAAGGTACATATATTTCCTTGAGTTATTATCAGTGCACAAGGCTCTCGCCTTATGGACTAGTTTGAAAAGCCCCTTTTGATTTTGACCTAAAGGCCAGGTGCTCTCCACATTGAAGTCGTAATATTATCATCTACTAACTTTAATTGTACTGCGTACGCTTTTTGGAACTTCTCTTTTATCTCATCATAAATTTTTTTATTTTCCATATTTGGTTCATATACTCTATCCCAAACAACGAGTTTTTTTGCAGCATCTGACATATCTTTATATACCCCAACTCCAACTCCAGCAGACATCGCTCCGCCGAGTGCTGTTGCTTCTGTAACTTGAGGAATTTTCACTCTGCACCCTGTTACATCAGAGAGTATTTGAGGCCAAAGAGAGCCCTTGGAAGCTCCTCCTGCAAAAACTATGGTGTCAAATTTTACACCCGTAAAATCTCTAATTTTATCAAGATTTATGGATGAGACTATAGCGGCATTTTCTTGCAAACTTCTAAACATTGAAGAGCGATTACAAATCTCTGGGTTTATATTAAGATTTAAAAAACTAGGCGCTGCGTGGTACCATTTGCCATACTTCATAGAGTCTGAAAATATAGGCATAATCCCATAAGAGCCAACTGGAATTTTGGAGGCCTTCTCCTCCATGATAGTATAAACATCAACACCTCTCTCTTTTGCTTCCAACTTCTCCATCTCACAAAAAGCATCTCTAAACCACCTCATCACCAAACCGCTAAAAAAGGTTATCCCCTCTGCTTGAGATTGGGAAGATATTACATGTGGGTTTACTCTTATACCCATGTCAAGTGGCGGAGGTGTATTTTTGTCTATATTTACCACTTGTTGCCAAAAAGAGCCACCCAAAACTGCTGCTTCTCCAACCTCAACAACACCAAGTCCAGCACTTCCCAACTGAACATCGCCACCACCCATGACAACTTTTGTACTTGTAGCTAGTGATGTTACAACAGAGGCCTCTTCTGTGACACTTCCCATCAGAGTTCCAACCTCTAAAACCTCGCCAAATATATCATCCCTTAAACCCACTTTTCTCAACATCTCACTCGACCAAGTACGGTTTTTTAATGAAAAAATCCCTGTTGTTCCACCATTACTTGGATCAGTAGCAATAACTCCGCTAAGACGAGCCAGTATCCAATCCCCTATCATAGAGATTTTAGCAACTCTCTCATAAAGCGCTGGTCTGTTGTTTTTTAGCCACAAGATTCTAGGAATAGCTCCAAGTGCAAAAGTCTGCCCAGACTCTGCGTAAAACTCCTCCTCTATACCTTTAAAGTTCTCTTTTAGATATCCTACTTCTCTATCCGCTCTTGCATCAACATTTGCAACAGCCCAAAGTTCTCTGCCATCTTTATCATAAAGAACAATGCCCTCCCGCATACTTGTAGCACTAAGAGCTAAAATATCTTCGCCCCTCAAGTTCGCTATCTCAAGAGATTCTCTTATGCACTCACACACCAAAATCCAGTTTGCATCAAAATCAAAACTCATAGAGTTAGCCACACCCTCCTCTTCCAAGTGCGTCCACTCTTTTTGAGCAACGCTTATCTGATT
>CAMBTK010000022.1 GCA_945870785.1 Sulfurimonas crateris | reverse complement strand
GTAACCTTTCTTTGATATAATGAGAAAAAATAATTATGTGGAGTTTTTCTCTCAATGCTAAACCTTAAAAACCCAGACCTTTATAACAATCGTGAAATATCATGGCTCCAATTTAATACAAGAGTTTTAAAACAAGCACAAGATGAATCACTTCCTCTTTTAGAGAGACTTAAATTTTTAGCGATTTATGGAACAAATTTAGATGAGTTCTATATGATTAGAATTGCAGGGCTAAAAAAGCTCTTTGCCGCAGGTATCATAGTCTCAAGTGCCGACAAACTGACGCCTCTTCAACAGTTGCGTGAAATCAGAAAATATCTTCATCAAGAACAGCAAGTTGTTGAACATTGTATGAATGGAATTTTAAAAAAACTTGAACCTGAGGGGATAAGCGTCAAGCAGTATCACGAGGTAAATCAACACCAAAGAAACTACCTCAACAGATATTTTAATGAAAACATCTATCCTGTTATTATTCCTATCGCAGTGGATGCAACGCACCCGTTTCCACACTTAAATAACCTTAGCTTTGGGCTTATTGTCAAACTAAAAGATAGCGACAATATAGCTATTGAGAGATTTGGTATCATTCGTATTCCTCGTGTTATTGAGAGATTTATAGAACTTGAAAACAACATTTATATTCCTATAGAGAGCATTGTTGCGCAACATGTAGAGGAGCTTTTCCCAGGTTATTCTTTGATAAAATTTGCATCATTTAGAGTTACTAGAAATGCTGATATAGAGATTGAAGAAGAGGAGGCTGACGACTTTTTAGAGATACTTGAAGAGGGTCTAAAACTCCGCAGAAAAGGAGCTATGGTAAGGCTTGAAGTGGGAAGTGACGGAGATGATGAGATTATTAACTTCTTTAACCGTCATACAAATGTTTACAAAGATGACATTTTTAAATTTCACACTTTTTTAAATCTCTCAAGCCTTTGGCAGATAGTTTCAAACAAACATTTTGCACATCTGCTCTCAGAACCATTTAAAACAAAAACTCTTCCGCCACTCGATACAAGTGACAATATTTTTAGCACTCTTGAGAAGCAAGATATTTTACTCTACCATCCATACGAAAGCTTTGACCCTGTTGTAAAACTGATTCAAAGTGCAGCAAAAGACCCTGATGTTGTATCTATAAAAATGACTCTTTACCGTTCAGGAACTGACTCTCCAATAGTAAAAGCTCTTATGGGAGCAAGTGAATCTGGAAAACAGGTAACTGTAATGGTTGAGTTAAAAGCAAGATTTGATGAGGAGAATAACCTTATCTGGGCAAAAGCACTTGAAAAAGCTGGAGCACACGTAATTTACGGCATCAAAGGCTTTAAAGTACATGCAAAAGCGACACTTGTAACAAGAAAGAAAAATGGCAAACTAAAACAGTATGCGCACTTAGGCACTGGAAACTACAACCCATCAACATCTAAAATATATACAGATATGAGTTATCTAACAAGCAAAGATGAGATAACTAGCGATATGACCCGATTTTTCCACTTTCTTACAGGTTTTAGCAAGAAGGGCAAACTAAATGAGCTATACATGTCGCCATCTCAAATCAAACCAAAGATTCTCTCTCTTATCCAAAATGAGACTAGAAAGAAAACAGATGGAAGAATTATCGCAAAACTAAACTCTTTAGTTGATGATGATGTTATACGTGCTCTTTATAAAGCAAGTCAGGCTGGAGTAAAAGTTGACCTTATCGTTCGTGGAATCTGCTGTTTAAAACCAGGTGTTGAGGGTGTGAGTGAAAACATCAGAGTTATCTCTATCTTGGGAAAATATCTAGAACATGCAAGAGCTTTTTACTTTAAAAATGATGAAGCTGGAATCTACATCTCGAGTGCGGATTGGATGCCTAGAAACTTAACAAGACGCATAGAGCTTCTTACTGCGATTAAAGACCCAAAAGCAAAAGAGAAAATTATTCAGATATTAAAACTTCAATGTGCTGACAACTCTTTAGCTCATGAGTTGCAAAGTGATGGCTCATACATAAAAGTAAAACAACAAGAAGATACTAAAGCGATAAATAACCACGTTATGCTTGAAGAGTATGTAAACAAGGTCTCAAAGGCTGTTGCAAAAGATAGCAGCTCTGCAATAGATCAGATAATCGTAAATATATTTAGCGAGGAGGCATAATATGCTTTACCCTTTTAAAGATATGGAACCAAAGATTGGAAAAAACAGCTGGATAGCACCATCAGCTGATGTTATTGGTGACGTTGAGTGCGGAGAAGATTGCTCTATCTGGTTTGGAACAGTTGTCAGAGGCGATGTTCACTACATAAAAATAGGCGATAGAGTAAGCATACAAGATTTGAGCATGGTGCATGTAACTCATCATAAAAAAGCTGATAGAAGTGATGGACATCCAACGATAATCGGTAATGATGTAACCATAGGACACCGCGTAATGCTTCACGGATGTACAATACAAGACGCTTGTCTTATCGGGATGAGCGCGACCATACTTGATGGCGCAGTTATCGGCAAAGAGTCAATTGTAGGAGCTGATGCACTTGTAACAAAAAACAAAGTTTTTCCTCCTCGCTCACTCATCATGGGAAGCCCTGCAAAAGTTGTAAGAGAGCTAAGTGATGATGAAGTAAAAGAGCTTTACGCTTCTGCTTCAAGATATGTAGAGTTTAAATCTCACTATCAAAAATAGATGCCTGAATACTTTATATTTGCAGATATTATTGGCATCATAGCGTTTACAATAAGTGGTTTTTTAATCGCTATCAAAAACAATCTTGACATACTAGGCATACTTATAGCCTCTGCTCTTACTGCCCTTGGCGGTGGTATAATCAGAGATGCAATTCTAAGCGCACCGCCTTACGCTTTTACATATATCCACCCTGCTCTTACTCTCGTCATAACCATTTTTGTAGCTTACATATTCAAACTCTACAAAGAGAGTTCAATCGAGAGAAAATGGATGTTTGTCATAAGTGATACTATTGGGCTTGTAGCCTTTAGCATCACTGGCGCACTTCTGGCAATCAACGCTGAGTATAACTTCTTTGGCATAGTGATTTTGAGCTTTATAACCGCAGTTGGCGGAGGGGTTACAAGAGATATTATGATAAATGAAGTTCCAACTGTACTAATTAGTGATTTTTATGGCTCGATAGCTGTAATAGTCGCTCTTCTGCTTGGCACTTTAAACTTTTTTAATGCCATAAATGAGTTCAGCATCATCACAACTGCCCTCTTTAGCATTGCGCTAAGACTTATCGCATACAAAAAAGGGTGGCATCTGCCACGCCTTGGGTAGGATTAATATCTTCCTTGCTCCATACTAGAGTCTAAAGCTCTCAAGCGATCATCAATTTTTGCTTTATTTATTTTCTTTACAAGTTTTGTTAATATTGAAAGATCACCACTGCACTTATACGAATCTTCTCCTAAGTAAACAGTATCTTTCTCGCCGTCCATGATAATTCTTTTTGCTCCCAAAATCGTAAATATAGCAGGATTTGTCATATTTGCCGTTACTTTAGAGTCTGTTTCAAGAACGTCGCCGCTAAACCAAGCGCCAATAAAAGGATTCCATCTGTATGTAATTATTGATGGGTCTATACTATCTTCCAATACTGATACTCTCAATTCTGAATTCTCTTGACTAGTACATGTTACAGACTTTGCACATCCACTAAATAAAACTATACCAATAGCTATTAATATTGTGCCTGTAATGATATTTTTACTCATTTCTTATTCCTTTTTTATATTTTGCAATATATTCCTATAGGAAATTTTTCTATGGATAATTGTTAAAAGATGGTAACCAAACTAAACTTATAGAAATATTATCTATAGGAATAACAAAAGTGTTAAATATCCCAGATATTGTCAACGAAGAAGAAAGTGAAGAATTTTTTAGAACAATATCATACAACGTAAAAAGAATAAGAAATGATAGAGGCATAAGCCAACTTGAAGTAGCTCTTTCAATAGGGCAAAAATCATCTGGATTTTATGCAAATACTGAAAACTATAAACATGGAAAACATTTCAATCTACTGCATCTTTTTAAACTATCAAAACTTTTTGATGTAGAAATAACTGAATTTTTCAAACAAATAAAATAACTACAAATTTTACTAGACGTATATGCACACAAAAGTGTATTTAAAATATCGTCTTTTATAAAACAGGCTCTTCGAGGCTTTTATAGATATAACTCATCTTTGCTTTTATAAAAGTTTTATCAAAATTACTCTGCCGCCTTATATGTTCGCCAAAGAGAAACAACGCAAAAGTCATAAAAAACAACTCTCACTCAAACTCTTTTTTTATCTCTAAAAGCTCTACTACAGGCGGGTTTGGAAGTGTAGGAAAAACTTTTTTAACAGCATCAGTAGTCCATTGAGGATAAATTCTAAAGTTGAGCTTTACACTAACGCTAAACGGATGTTTAATATCTTCTGCAAGTTCAAACTTCTCAACTCTTCTCTCTTTAGCTGCTATTCTAGTGTCGCTTAAAAGCGTTTTATATCTCCAAAACAGGAGCCCTACTGGTTTGCCATTCTCATCTCCAAAAACTTTTTGAAAGAGTCTGCTTCCATCTTCTATATTTCCATCCTCTTTTAGTTTTCCGCTTGAGAATAGAACTTTGCCATCTCTATCTTTTACCTCAACATCAAGCCAGAGTTCTCTAAAGTCTGCAACTCCAGTAGGCAGATGATGCCCTGCACCTACATTTGTAACTCCAACACTTAAAATATTATCTTTTACCTCAACATCAAGTTTTGCGGAACTCTTAAGCAGTTCAATAGTCTGCTCCTCATTTTTCTTATCTTTAAGCCCAGCTAAAAAGTGGTTTGAACCGCTAAAGTAGTGAACTTTTACATCCTCTTTTATAACACCGCCATCAGTTGAAGTTCCCCGCAGTGGCGAGAGTTTTGCATCTTTTAGATTTGTCATATGACAATCTATACAACTTTTATGTTTACTCTTATCTTTTGGATTGTTATATTCAGATTTTTCCCACTCTTTAAATGTTGACACAATCGCGATGCCATTTATCGGATGAGACTCATCATGACAAGACGCACAGTATCTGCTCTCTTTATAGAGTGGGTCCATATAGCTTTTTTTGTGTGCCTCTGGATTTGAGTTGATAAGTTTCTCGCTAAACCAATGCCCAAGCGGTGCCATAGAATCTTCAAATGCGTATTTTTTTCGCTCAAGTGTAACTGTATAAGAGGCATTTCCTTTACTACTTGCATCTGTAATTCTATGACATGTAACACATGAGACACCCTCTTCAAGTCTAAAGTTATCTTGCTCTTTAAAATCTTTACTCAGTTTCTCTGCATCTTTTTCAAAAAGTTCATCACGCAAGAAGTTCCCCTCCATGTCGTGAGTAGTTTTTTCATGCCCATTTAAGAGAGCGCTCGGGTTATGGCAACCCATACACCACTTGCGAAAGCCATCTCCTTCGGCTTCCCCAGCTAAAGTCTCCATAACCATATAGTATGGATTTGAGCCAACCATATGTTTATGGTTTGAGTTACTCCACTGCCTAAATATCTCACTATGACACGATTTACACTTAGCAGAAGATGTCCAATCTTCACTATGATAGCTTCGTGTGCTATTTACTTCTATGTTTGATAGCATTTGAGCGGAGTGTGAGGTTTGAGGGTTGATTAAAAACAGAAGTCCAACAGAAACGATAAGCTTCTTTTCTGTAAAAAAAGCATGTGATATAAAAAGAACTATTAACAAAAATGAGCCATAAAGATGGATGTTAAAAGAGAGTATTCCAACTATATCTCCGCCTCTGTTGCCTATTAAAAAGAGATAAAATCCACTCATTATCAAAAGCACAAAAAGAGCCAAAAGTGCCCAACCGTTCGCACTATTTACTTTTTTTATAAAATAGTATCTACGAATATGTCTATAAATAAATGGAACAAGCAGAGATAAAATTGCAATAGAGCTTAAAATATGTAAAACCTGAATGACTCTAAAATCTTCCCAAGCCATCTCAATCACCTTCCATTGAAGCACTCCTGAGATAAACATCACAAAAACCAAAATCTTTATTACTGTTCTCATCTGCTCTCACTTACATCATACTCTACTATATCGCCCTCAAGCGTTCTTAAAAATGCAACTATCTCATCAATCTGCTCTAGTGTTAAATGGCGTCCAAGCTGATGTTTTGCCATAACATTTACCGCCTCTCTTATCTTTGGCACTGCCCCATTATGAAAATAAGGAGAGGTTTTTGTTACATTTCTCAAAATCGGAACACGAAATAGATGCTCTTTGTTTTTACCTAAAAATCCACCGCTATTTTCAAATGGAAATTCACTCTCAAACCTTCTAAACTCTGGAAAAAGCTCAAAGTTTGGTTTTAAGTCATAAACTTGTGCAAAATCTCTAAGCGGAAATCTCTGTATACTCTGTCCTCCAAGCGATATATCACTATGACACCCTTTACATCCAAAACCGATGAAGTTTGCCAAACCTCTTTTTGCGTCACTGCTCATAGCAGAGTTGTCACCCTCCAAAAATCTGTCATACGCGCCTCTGGTTACTAGAGTTTTTAGATAAACCTCGATAGCTCTGTTGATATTTTCAAATGTAATAGCATCTTGAAATGTATCACTAAACATTTTTCTATATTTTTCACTCTTCATAACTCTTTGCTCAAGCTCTTGTGCTGATATATTCATTTTGTGATAAGCCAAAAAAGAGTTTTTACTCTGCTCTCTTAGAGTGCTAACTTCGCCACTCCATGTAAAGTGTTTTGCAAAAGCACTGTTTAGAACAGTTTGTGTGTTTAAAAGATATGGGTGCGGTTCATGATTATCGCCCTCTGAAAAGGTAAACCTATCAACTCCGCTTTGATCTCTTAGATGACACGCCACGCAGTTGTTTGTCTGCTCCTCGCGTGAAGAAATCATCTTAGACATTGCGCCTCTATTTTTGAGCTCTTTATCAAAAGAGTGACAGGTGGAACAACTTGTTTTAGCATTTTTTGATAGGTTTGTATCAAAAAACAGCTCTCTTCCAAGCGCTATTTTTGAAGCGTTCATTGGGTTTGATGTATCATCAACAAGCTCCAAAAGCTTTTCATAACTATTTGGAGTAGGCTTTAGCCCTTTTGATAATGCTAACTCTCTTAATTTATCATCACTATATTTTGGTATAACTTTTGGAGGCGTTAAATAAGCGATAGATAAAATTATACTCACAACTGTAAGTGCGAGTATAAGTGTATAAAAGAGCAGCCTTTTCATCTAAATTCCAAAAGTTGCTTTTACTTTATCTTCAAAAGCTTCATTGCTAAGCTCTTTTCTAAGAGGAACAAACGTTGTAGCCTCAACACCAACAGGCACAGCGATAGGAGCATTTTCATCTTCTATTATCATCTTTATAGCCTCTGCTATTGGCTGCGCTGAAGGTCCTTCATTTATAGCCTTTGCCACAATCGGCACAAAATGAGCTACCAAATCTTTATATGGCGAATTTTCAGATGTTGTTTGAGCATTTGCAACTAAACCTTTTTTTACAAAGTTTGTGCCAAAAAGCCCAGCTTCAACAGAGTGAACTCTGATTCCAAAAGGGAGTGTCTCAAATCTAAGCGAATCAGTAATCCCCTCTACTGCATACTTTGAAGCATTGTAGTGTGAAAGCAGAGGAAGCCCCATTTTGCCTAAAAATGAGCTAAGATTGATAATAACTCCACACTTTGCTTCTCGCATGTGAGGAAGAACTTCTCTTGTGGTTTTAATAACTCCAAAAACATTTACATCAAACTGATTAAATATCTCCTCATCAGTTCCATCTTCCAATGTTGCTAAAAGCCCATACCCAGCATTATTGACCAGAACATCAATCTTGCCCTCATTTTTTATAATAGTTGCAACCGCATCTTTTATACTTTGCGTTTTTGTAACATCAATATAGATATGCTTTAGATTTCCGCTTCCCTCTGCAACCGCTGAATCTCTTGAACCAGCATAAACTATATATCCGTTATCTGCTAAAAGTTTAGCACTAAGTTCACCCATCCCAGACGTGGCACCAGTGATTAAAATTACTTTTGACATGTGAAACTCCTTTAATTATATAGCTTAGTATATGAAAAAAATGAGTATCAATCAAGTCTCTTTATCAATAAGTAGAGGTTATGTTCTATAATCAGCGTTAATCTTAACGTATTCATGTCCTAAATCACAGCCATAAGCTTTAAAACTGCCCTCGCCTAAGCCTAAATCACACGAAATAGTAAACTTCTGATGCTGCATTATGACTGCACATTTTTTCTCCATCTCTGCATCAAAGAGTATCTCTCCTCTATCATAAACACAAAGATTGTCAAATGAAATTTTTAGCTTCTCTTCATAAGCCTCAACTCCACTAGCTCCTATTGTAGAAGCTATTCTTCCCCAGTTTGGGTCTTCTCCAAAGAGTGCAGTTTTAACAAGCAGTGAGTCAGAGAGTGCTTTTGCTGCTATCTCTGCATCTCTATCATCTTTAGCACCGCTAACTTTATAAGTTACAAGCTTTGTTGCACCCTCTCCATCACGAACCATCTCTAACGCTAAAAAGTGCATAACTTTAAAGAGAGCCTCTTTAAATGCCTCTTTATTATACGCACCGCTTCTACCATTTGCTAAAAGTAAAACAGTGTCATTTGTTGAAGTGTCTCCATCAACGCTAATGGCATTAAAAGTTGTTTTTACCACTTCATCTAAAGTCTCTTGCATCTCAGCTCTGCTTACTTTTGCATCAGTTGTTATAAAGCAGAGCATAGTTGCCATTGCAGGGTTTATCATCCCAGCACCTTTTGCAATTGCCCCTATATTGAAACTGCTTCCGTCATCTAGTTTTACGTTAAAAGAGATCTCTTTGGGAAATGTATCAGTTGTCATGATAGCTTTTGATGCACTGCTTGAATCTTTTTTACTTAAATCAAAAAGTTTCATTCCCTCTATAATTTTAGCTTTTGGAAGTCTAACACCTATAACTCCAGTTGAGCTCATTATAGGATTTTTAACGCTCTTTGGAGCGTTTGAGAGAACCTCTTTTATATCCTCTATACCAGCTTTACCAGTCATTGCATTTGCATTTTTTGAGTTTATGATTATAAAGTTTGATTTAACATCGCCCATTTCTCTAAAGTGTCTAATTGGCGCTGCGCACATCTTGTTTGTGGTAAAAACAGAAGCAACTTCGCACTCATCTTCACTATAGATAAATGCCATATCTTTAGCACCCTCTTTTTTAAGTCCTGCACTGATTCCATCAGCAAAAAAACCTTCACTAGCGCATACTCCGAGGCTTGAATAGATTATATTATACAAATTTGAGCTCCTTTGGCTTATCTCTTTTTCTTAGTAAATCTTTTGTTACATTTATATCTTTTTGAGTTCCAATTACAAGAAGTTTACATTCACTAGTAATTAAAACATCTCCTTTTGGCATTGCCAAAAATTTTCCATCTTTTTTAGTAATACCAACGATAGAGGTGTTTGTTATCTCTCTGATATGTGTTTCTCTTAGCTTTTTAAGAACTGCCCAGCTATATTTTGGAACTTCTATTTCTTCCATATCAAGTGGATTATCGCTCTTATATAAAAACTCTTCAAGTAAATTTTCCATATCAGGACGAGCAGCCATTGCAGTTATTCTTTGCGCTGTTAATTTAGTTGGAGATATAACTGTATCGGCGCCGAGTTTTTTAAGCTTTTCAACATCACTTACACTCTCAGCAGAAGAGATTATGTAATAAGGTCTTGGTAGAAAATGCTCTTTTTCAAAAAGTCTAACCGAAGCAATAAGTGCTATATTGTCGGACATAGAGCTGGATAATGTAATAAGCCCTTTAGCAGAAGCAAGATGCGCTTTTAGCATAGTAAGCTCGGCATGTGGCTCAGCTCTCAGGTATGTTGTATAGTTATGCTCCGCGGCCCATTCATGTATCTCTTCTCTTGGGTCAACAACAACAAAAGGAATGTGGTTTTCTCTTAGTTGCTTAGTAACTTCAAGCGTATAGTCATTATGATAACAGACTACATAATGCTTTTTGAGCCTTGCTATACTGTATAACATTCTTCGCTCCTTTAATATTCTAGATAATTTTCCCTTTCTCACGACCTCTACAACAATACCTATTGCAAAAGTAAATACAGTAAACCCTAAAATAATAAGTGTTACTGTAAAAATCTGACCTGTTGCTGAAAATTCTCCTTCATTCATCGAACCAAATCCAACAGTTGTAAAGGTGTATCCAGCTTGAAAGATTGCATCCATTATCGTATAATCTTCTATGTATACGTAACCTAAAGTTCCAACAAGCATAAGAAGCTGAATTAAGATTAGTGGCGTTCTAAAAGGGAGAAGTTGTGCATAAAGTTCGTCATTAAGTGTGACTGCGGGTTTGGGAGAAATCTCCCAATGTAGAAAGTTTCGAATCTTCTCTAAGAGATTCAAGTTAGCGTCCTTTTAAACTTAAGAGTTTTTCTTAAGTGTACGTAACTCTCTTGCAGAGATTTTAACCTTTTGAGTTGTACCATCATCTAAAGTGATACGTACTGTTCTAAGATTTAATAAAAAACGACGTTTTGTTTTGTTTTTAGCGTGTGAAACATTGTTCCCGCTCATTGGGCCTTTGCCACTAATAGCGCATTTTCTTGCCATAATTAGCTTCCTTATTTAGGTTTTTAAAGTTGCGAAGTATATCAAGCCTAAACAAAACTTCTGCTTAAGGGTAGCAGTAATTAATATTTCTTTTATCCTTATGAGGGTAGAATAAAACAAATTTAGGGGCATTAATAAAAACAATGATAACAAAAGAAAATATTGATAGTTTTATAGAAAAAATACCACCTTCACCAAAAGTTTTAAATGAGACTCTCTCTCTTTTAAAAATTGGAGAACTTGTAAAAGCAGCAAAGGTTGCGGAGCAAGATTTAGCCCTTAAGTCATATCTTAAAAATATAGTCAATAAGCCTATTTATGGATTTAGAAATGAAGTTAGCGATATAGGGCAAATATTTGGCATACTTGGCGTCTCTTTATCTCAGCAGAGCGTGTACAACTACATGGTAGCACTACTTAGCCCAGACAAGTGGTCTCTTTTTAAATTAAATAGTGCACTGTTTCATGAGCTTCAAGCAAATCTTTCAAAAAGATGGGAAGCTATTTTAATGCGTCTTAATATTCAAGATGACAATATCTATGCAGCTATCTCTCTTCTTCCTGCTAGCATCATTGTAACAGAAGCTCTTTTTGCGCAAAATAAAAAAGAAGTGGAACTCTTAAGAGGTGCTAAAGCACTAGATTACAACACAATTCTAATACGTTTATCTGGTGTAAGCCTTTTTGATATATGCGAAGAGATTGCTAAAAAGTGGGAGATGCCTAGTATTGTTAGCTCAATTGTTCAAGCGGCTTCAGGCGTAAAGCCATCTCAAGATAAAAAGATAGATGCTCTTGGAAAATGGATGCATCTTCTACTTTTTTATAAACTCTCTCAACCAGAGTTCATCAAAGCTGGACTGAATGACTTTATTGACTTCCAAGTTGAATATGTTAGTGATATATATGATGATTTTGCTTTACTGATGGAGATCGAATGAAAGCCGTATTAAAAAATGGAATTGCGGTCTTTTCTCCTCAAGGCTTCTTGGATGCAAACAGCTCAAACGTATTTATGAGTATGGAAGATATTGAATCGGCAACAAATCTAAAAGCTGACATGATTTTAGTTTCACTAAAAAAAGTTATTTTTTTTAATAGAAACGGTTTAGATATTTTTGTAAAGCTCTTTTCTAAAATCCGTAAAAAGAATCAGGCAACTGTTGGATTTTGCGATTATGATAGAAAAAAATATGAAGCAATGAGGAGATTTTTTCATGATGAACTTAACTTTTCATTATTTAAAACATTAGATATCGCCTATCTATTTTCATCAAGTTTTAAAAATTTGAATAAAAATATTTTAATTTATAGCAGTGACAAATCTCAACGCTCCGCAATGGCAATTGAACTACACGATGGAGGACACAATCCAATAATAGCACAATCATTTGAAGAGTTTGAAGAGAAAAAAAATAATAAAGCTGCGTATGACTACGTAATAGATTCAACATTTCTTGGACAAATGGGACAAAAAGTAGCAACGCGAGTAACTGGTAACGCAATAATTTACACAGTGACCTCTTTTTTAGATGTTGAGATAAGCGAGCAGTTCAATATCGAATATCACAACAACTCTCTAAACGTAGGATTTAGACTCTTTATATTTGATGCATATAAAGTTATAAGTATGAACATACACGCTCTAAACTTCTTCTCAAAATTATCTAGTTCAGCAGCTGAATATAATGCGAGCATCTGTTTTGTGGGTATGAGATTTAATAAAACTCCAATAGCATTTAAAGAGACGATGGAAGATGCAGGAATACTCTTTTATGAACAAATGGATGATATTCTTCAAAATAAAGAGCTTCTAAAAGAGCTTGGTGCCAGCAGTGCTTCTAATATAAAATACAAAAGAGTCATAAATAAAGAAACTATCTTAGAGTTGCCCAAATTTATAGATGCTACTGTCTCCACCTTAGAGATGATGACAAGCGCTAAAGCAATCAAAGAGGCCGTAAATGTACGCGATTTGGCTATTAAAGAGAAAAAAGACAACGTTGCAAGTTCTATTGGCTACTATGGAGATATAGATGGCATGGTTATCTTGGTTTTTCCAAAGGTGATTGCAAAAAAAGCTTGTGAACTTTTAATTGGTGATAATACCGATGACTTAGAGATGATTTTAGATACATTGGCTGAACTTGTAAATATCGTAGGCGGAAAGATTAAAACTCTTCTCGCGGATGAAAATATAAGCGTAAACATAACACTTCCTAGAACATATCAAGATATTGATAGCTTAATGGAAGTTGTTGAGGGAAGAAAAGGTGTACAGGTAGATTTGTCTTTTAACGACGATAAATTCTTCTTTTTCTTAACAAGATAAAAGCAACAAAACTGTAAAATCGCAAAATAATTATAAGGAAAATAGATGAAAGTAGCTCCAAGTATTTTATCAGCAGATTTTGGAAATTTACAAAGAGATGTTGAAGCTATTTGCGATGCAGGTTGTGATTTTGTACACGTAGATGTTATGGATGGACATTTTGTTCCAAATCTTACAATTGGTCCTGTTGTTGTCTCTGCTATCGCTGCATGTGCAACAAAGCCTCTTGACATTCATCTTATGGTTGAGAACAACACTTTTTTTGTTGACCTTTTTGCTCCACTTAAGCCCGAATATATCTCTTTTCACATAGAAGAAGAAAAACACCCTCATAGACTTATACAAAAAATTCGCGCTCTTGGGATAAAACCAGCAATTGTACTAAATCCTCATACACCTCCTGAAGCTATTGAGTACCTTTTAGCAGATTTGGACATGGTACTGCTCATGAGTGTAAATCCAGGATTTGGCGGACAGAGTTTTATAGATAGCGTGATACCAAAAGCAAAAAAATTAAGCGCAATGAGAGATAAGCTAAATCCAAAATGCCTTATTGAAGTTGATGGCGGAGTAAGTGATAAAAATATTAAATTACTCAAAGAAGTTGGAGTTGATATAGTAGTTGCTGGTAGTTATGTATTTGGACATAAAGATAAAAAAACTGCGATTGAGTCTCTAAAAATCTAATCATGCGCACTAAGATTTGTGGAATAACCTCTTATGAAGATGCAATGAATGCAATTATCTCAGGTGCTGATGCCTTGGGATTTGTTTTTTATGAAGATTCACCGCGCTATATATCTCCTTCACAAGCAAGAGAAATTATAAAAAAATTACCACCTTTTGTAGAAAAAGTTGCTCTTTTTGTCAACAGTGATGCTCAGGTAATCAACTCTTACTGCCAAGAATCAGGCGCTACTCTTGCCCAGATTCACTTTAAAGCTCCAAGTAGACTATACGAACAGTTGTTCGTTCCATACATAAAAGTTATCAGAGCAAAAGAGCCTCAAGACATTTTACTATATGGCGATGAGTACAGACTTGTAGATGCTTATTGTGAGAGTTATGGTGGCAGCGGAAAAAGGTTAAATCTTGAGTGGTTTGACGGAGTTGACTGCTCAAAAATAATTTTAGCTGGTGGACTAGATCCAAAAAATGTAGCTTCACTCAAAAAATATGGATTTTATGGCGTAGATGTAAGCAGTGGAGTTGAAATTTCACATGGCAAAAAAGATTCTCAAAAAGTAGCAGAGTTTATTAGAAATGCAAAGTCATAATTTATGATTTCTCTTGAACCTAGTTTTTCTTTAGACGCAAAAAGTATTCACAAACTCTCAACAAAAGGCTTGTCTCTTAAAACACTAAAAGAGCAGATAGATGATGATTTAGATTTTTTACTTCAACTTTGGCACTCTCAAGGTTTAGAAATCGTAAAACAAGCTGGACATTTCTACTTCACAACTGCTTTTAAGCCAATGCAAGAGAGTACCTTTTGTATTGTAGATATTGAGACAAACGGCTCAAAAATAGAAAAACATCAGATAATAGAAATAGCAGCTCTTAAAGTTAAAAATGGTTTAGTCGTAGAACGTTTTGAGTCTCTTGTTGAGTGCCATGAAATAAACCCTCACATAACAGAAATAACTGGCATATCAACAAATGATACTCTAAACGCACCAAATCTAAAAAAAGTTATGTATGATTTTAGAACATTCTTAGGCGACGCTGTTTTTATAGCGCATGATGTTAAATTTGATTATAAATTCATCTCCTTAAGTATGCAGAAGATTGGTCTGCCCCCTCTTTTAAACAGAAGTTTATGCTCGCTATCCTTAGCTGAGAGAACATTAGAATCATATAGATATGCTCTATCATATCTAAATACTATATTTAACCTTAATCCTGATGCAACTCACCATAGAGCGATGAGTGATGTTATAACAACGTATGAGCTTTTTAAATTATCATTAAACAGTGTAGATAGTGAAGTAAAAACGGTTGAAGATTTGATAAGATACTCAAAAGAGGCAAAAAGGCTTAAGAGACCGAAGTTTGATCCTCGACTTGAGGATCAAGAGTAGTTTTATTCGCTAAAAGCACCCACACTAGTTAGTTTTTTATATCTCTCTTCCATTCTTTGTTCTGAAGACATTTGGCGCAGCTTTGTAAGTTCACTTAAAAAGTACTCTCCAATAGCAGCAGCAGCAGCATCTCTATCTCTATGAGCCCCAATTAACGGCTCTGCTATAATGTCATCTATAAGATTTAACTCTTTTAAGTCACCGCTTGTAATTTTCATGGCATTTGTTGCAGATTCTACTTTTGCAGGGTCATTCCATAAAATAGCAGAACATCCCTCAGGAGAGATAACGCTAAAGACAGAGTATCTCATCATTGCAAATCTATCAGCGACACCTATAGCAAGAGCTCCACCACTTCCACCTTCGCCAATAACTACTGAAATGGTTTGTGTGTTAAGTTGTGACAATTCTAGCAAATTTCTTGCTATCGCTTCACTCTGATTTCTCTCTTCAGCACCAATTCCAGGGTATGCACCAGGAGTATCTACTAACATAAGAAGAGGAAGATTGAACTTTTCAGCAAGTTTTGCGGCACGTAGCGCTTTGCGATAGCCTTCAGGATGAGGCATACCAAAATTTCGCTTTATCTTATTTTTAGTTCCACGACCTTTTTGCTCACCGATCACAACAACTTTTTCTTCTCCGATATAACCGATATAGCAAAGGATAGCAGCATCATCGCGGAAATGTCTATCCCCATGAATCTCATACTTATCTCTCATAAGCAAGTTGATATAATCAAGAGCATATGGTCTATCAATATGACGAGCTAATTGAAGCTGTTGAAAAGGAGAAAGATTTGTAAAAATCTTTGAAACTTCCTTATCTAAGTTTTTCTTTAGTGACTCTACAAGCCCATCATCATGACGAACTTGTGCAGATATTATATCTTCTTGGATTATTTTTATTTTCTGTTCAAAGTCTAAATATGTTGCCAAAGTGGACTCCTTATACTTAGATTTTTTTGAAGATTAAAACGCCGTTTGTTCCACCAAAACCAAATGAGTTACTCATTACAGTATTTAACTCAGCAGCTCTTGCCTTATTTGGAACAATATCTAAATCACAATTTTCATCAGAAGTCTCATGGTTGATTGTCGGAGGAATTATTCCATCACGCATTGCCATTAAACATACTACTGCTTCAATACCACCAGCTGCACCAAGACAGTGTCCGATTTGACCTTTTATTGAGCTCATTGGAGGGCAATTCTCTTTTCCACCAAGAAGCTCTTTAACTGCTGCTGTTTCATTTTTATCATTAATAGGAGTACTTGTTCCATGTGCATTTACATAATCAAGTTTAGGTTTTCCTGCCATAGTATAAGCTGCTTTCATCGCACGAGCTGGACCATCAAGACTAGGAGTAGTTATGTGACTTGCATCACCGCTCTCGCCAAAGCCTATAATTTCACCATAAATTTTTGCTCCACGAGCAACAGCATCTTCATATACCTCTAATACTAATGCAGCAGCACCTTCCCCCATAACAAATCCATCACGATCAGCATCAAATGGACGAGAAGCTTTTTTAGGCTCTTCATTTCTAGTTGAGAGCGCTTTCATAGCAGCAAAGCCGCCAACTCCAGCACCAGTTACTGCACATTCAGCAGAAACTACCAACATCTTATCGGCACCGCCACACATAATAGTCTTTACTGCTTCGCTTATCGCATGAGTTCCAGCAGCACATGCTGTAACACTTGATAAGTTTGGACCCTTAGTTCCATGTTCGATTGATACAAAACCGCCAAGCATATTTACAAGAGCAGACGGGATGAAAAACGGACTTATTCTTTTTGGACCTTTTGTCTCTATAATGATTGAATTTTTTTCAATTGCAGGAAGTCCGCCAATACCAGAACCAGCGCTTATACCGAATCTTTCCATATCAGTATCTTCAGAAATATTTGCATCAAGCATCGCTTCTTGAGCTGCTTTTAATCCAAGATGAATAAATCTATCAGCTTTTTTCACCTCTTTTGGTGACATTACAGTTTCAGGATCAAAATTTTTAACTTCACCAGCTATCTGTACAGCATAATTTTCTGGATCAAAAAGTGTAATTCTATCTATACCGCATTCACCTTGACAGATAGCTTTAAAAGAACTCTCTTTATCATTTCCAACTGCATTTATCATGCCCAATCCAGTAACTACGACTCTTTTCATAAAAATTCTCCATATAAAATATAAAATACTTTTTAAAACCCATAAAAATGAGCTTTAAAAAGTATTTCTACCGAGAATATTCTCAGTAGAATTTAAATTATTACTTGCTTTCGATGTAGTTAACTACGTCTTTAACAGTTCTAATTTTTTCTGCTTCATCATCAGGAATTTCGATATCAAATTTCTCTTCAAGAGCCATAACTAATTCAACTACATCAAGGCTATCAGCACCTAAATCCTCAACAAATTTTGAGTCCTCTTTAACTTCATCAGCGCTTACGCTTAATTGTTCAACTACTACCGCTTTAATATCGTCTAAAAGTGCCATTCTAGCTCCTATGTTTTATGTGTAAAATCTTGGAATTGTAGCATATTTAACTTAAATAAACTCTCTTGTTCTAAAATACAAAACTCTTTGTTTGCCTATTTTGAGCCCATTTTTAAAGATTTTTAAAAAGCGCTACAGCCTTCTTAGATGCCTCTTTATGAAGAATTATTGGTTTTGGATAATTATCTATATCTGTTGATATAAGATACTCTTCATTATGTATATTTTTTGACTCAATTGCAAGGAGCTCAGGAACAAATCTCTTTATATAGAATGTTTCTTTGTCAAATTTCTTATTCTGCAAGTAAGGATTAAAAACCCTAAAGTATGGCTGTGGATCGACTCCTGTTCCAGCACTCCATTGCCATGAGAGAGCATTACTTGCTTTATCATAGTCAAGCAGATGCTTTGCAAAAAATCTCTCTCCCCACTGCCATGGAAGAAGCAGATCTTTTGTAAAAAAAGAGGCCACAACCATGCGAACACGGTTGTGCATATAACCTGTTGTCAAAAGCTCTCTTACTCCAGCATCAACTATTGGCACTCCTGTTTTAGCACTACAAAAAGCTATAAACTTCTGTTCATCTTCTATACCATTAAAGCTGTATTTATAGTTTTCATTCTCTACATGTGGTGTATGAAAAAGTGCGTAAGCGTAAAAATCTCTAAAGATAAGCTGTCTGACAAATGCTTCACTAATGCTCCCTAGCTTCAACACTTCGCGTAAAACTTCTCTTATAGAGATAGTTCCAAAACGCAAATCAACACTTAAATTTGAAGATACATCAACATCTAAAAAATCTCGCATTTGGCTATATTTTGAGATGTTTTTTTTAAAAATATCAAGCTTTTTTTGTGGATCTATGATTTTTAAATTTTGTTGTATAAATCCAATGGATTCTAGGTCTAAAGTAAGTTTTGATATATCTGCATTTATCTTTGTTATACCATTATAATCACTCTTGATTAAAATATTTTGAGCAATTTTTTTCTCTTGTAAATCTTTTGTATTTAGTGCAACTCTAGCTTTTTTGTAAAATGGTGTAAAGACAAAATAGGGTGAGCCATCATCTTTTAGTATCTCTTTGGGTTTAAAAATATATGTATCATGCAGGTATCTGAAATGGAGTTTGTGTGAGATATGCAAATCTCTATTTTTTGCATAACTATCATAATCCCCAGACGCAACAACCTCATCAAACTCACTCAAATGTTCAAAAACAGCCTCTGGAGTTCCATAAAATATCTTTAAATCTAGTCCAATATTTTGCAAATCACTCTTTAATTTTAAGAGATAATGAAAGATGAAAGCTACTCTTCTATCATCTACCTGTAAATTTCTTAAGATATTTTCATCAAATATAAAGATAGGCAAAACCTCTCCGCCAAAAGTTAGCAGAGGATTGTCTTTTACTCTTAAATCTCGTCTAAACCAAAGTACTCTCTTCAAAACTGCTCTACTTTGAGCTAAGCAAACTTGAGCGCAAAGCCAACTCTTTTGGGTATGGATCTAAAAAAACTTGTCCTAAAAGATACTCGTTGTTATATTTTTTCGCATAGAGTTTTATAGTTGAGAGCGGAACAACGATAGGCACTATTTTTTGTGCATATTCCTCTATCTGCTCATGCAGTGTCTCTTTTTCGACACTGCTTAACTCATTTTTAAAAAAACCACTCATATGTTCAAGCACATTTCTATTTCTTTTGATAGAGCTTTTTTTTGCTATAGCTGTTTTAAAGTTATACTCATAGTTTGATAAAAGCTCATCAAATGGTAATTTTTCATGATTTCCTACTATATTTCCAAGAACTCTATAAATCTTTTCATCTTTTGCTTGAAGCAGAAATTTATTTTTTGTATGAAAATCAACGAGCATTTTTATAGTTGGAGTGCTATTTTTTAAAACTTCAAATGAGTTGTAAGCAAAGAGTTGCATGATAAAATTCTCTCTTAGCCAATCATCTTGAAGCCGTCCCTCCTCTTCCATTGGAAGGAGCGGGAACTTCTCTTTACAGATAGCTACAAAGACACCATCTGCTTTTGAATCAGCAAAACCATTCTCAAGATAAGCTTTTGCACTTCCCATCCCGCAACTAGGAGATTTTGACTTAAAAATAATCCCGCTTAAATCATTTTGTACGATTTTATAAAACTCTTGATATGATTTTTCTATAAGCTCATCGGTTAAATCATCGCCATTTTTATTTGAAATCACACGATAATCACTCTCTTTATTTACAAGGCGTATTGAGGGACGAGGTGTTCCAAACGCTATGGCTTCTGGACAAAATGGAGCAAAAGAGGCATATTTTCCAAGCTCATCAGTTACAAATCTATCATGCTTGTGCCCGCCGTCAAAACGAACTTTTTCACCAAGCAGACATGCAGATACCGCTATTTTCATACAGTGCCTTTTTAAATCTTTTTATAACAAAAACATGGCATTACGCCATGTTCATTCCGCCATTTACTTTTAGCGTCTCACCTGTTATGTAACTTGAATGATCAGAGAGTAAAAATGCAGTTGCTTCAGCGATTTCACTAGGATTTCCAAAACGACCCATCGGTATCTTTGATGTAAAGCTACTTTTAATCTCATCACTTAATACATCCGTCATCTCTGTTGCTATAAAACCTGGAGTGATGGTGTTGTAACGGATACCGCTAGATGCAGCCTCAAGTGCAAAACTCTTAGTCATAGCGATAACTCCGCCTTTACTTGCTGAGTAGTTAGTCTGCCCTGCATTTCCTGTCTCACCTACAATTGAAGCGATATTTACAACTGAGCCAGATTTTTTCTTTCTCATAACTTTCATAGCTTCACGGCAACCCACAAAACATGAGAGAAGGTTGGCATTTATAACCGACATAAAATCCTCACTCTTCATACGGAGTGCTAATTTATCGTTTGTAATTCCTGCATTGTTTACTAGGTAGCTTAGTTCTCCATCGCAGTCAACTATCGTTTTTATCGCATCAACAAAAGCATCTTCAGAGCTTACATCAAAGCCGATAACTGCGGCACTTCCGCCATTTGCTTCAATCATCTCTTTTATAGCATCAGCCTCTGTGGCACCGCTTCTATAATTAATCCAAACCTTTAGTCCATAACCAGCTAAAACCTTTGCTATCTCCGCTCCGATACCACGACTAGAACCCGTTACTAAAACATTTTTTCCACTAAATTTCATATTTTTTTCCTTATTTTTTAAACTAAACTATGATCCATCTCTTTGGGAATTTCAAGTCCCATAAGCTTTAAGATAGTTGGCGCTATGTTGTTTAACCCGCCATCTTCTACTCTGCTTACTCCATCTGCTTCAACAAAACACCAAACTTTTCCAACTGTATGATTTGTTAAAACATGCCCCTCATCGTCTCTCATCTCTTCGCAATTTCCATGGTCTGAAGTGATAAGAACAGCGTAATCCGTCTCTTTTGCTTTTTTTAAAATCTTGCCAAGTTCGCTATCGACTGCATTTACTGCAACTTTTGCTGCTTCAAGATTGCCAGTATGCCCGACCATATCGCCATTTGCAAAATTTACAACTATAAAGTCATACGCTTCTTCCATCCCTTTTAGTACAACTTCTCCAACTTCAAACGCGCTCATCTGCGGTTTTTCATCGTAAGTTCTAACATTTGGAGATGGGATGAGAACCCTTGTCTCATTCTCATAAGGCTCATCAATACCGCCATTAAAAAAGAATGTGACATGCGCATACTTTTCAGTCTCTGCTGTGTGAAGCTGTCTTAATCCAGCACTTGATATAACCTCACTAAGAGTATTTTTTGGCGAATCTTTTTTAAAAAGCACAGGGTAAGAAAAGCTTTTGTCATACTCAGTAATAGTTACTACATGCAGTTTTATATCAGGCTTTGCAAATGAGCTGAAATTACTATCACCGATAGCCGTAGCAATCTCACGCATTCTATCGCTTCTAAAATTTATCATCAAAACAGCATCGTTATCCATCATACCATCATAGCCATCAAATGCAATTGGCTCTATAAATTCATCCGTCTCATTTTTTGCGTATGAAGCATCAATGTAAGCCGATGGATTTAAGAGAGTTTTTGGCTCTGCTTTTACCATCGCCTCGTACCCTTTTTGCACTCTATCCCAGCGATTATCTCTGTCCATAGAGTAAAAACGACCAGATACAGTAGCTATCTTTACACTTTTGCTTAGATGTTTTTCAACTTGTAAAAGATACTTTTTTGCAGAAGTTGGAGAGACATCTCTGCCATCTGTGATGAGATGCAAAAACACCTCTTTACCCTCTTTTGCAGCAATATCTGCTATTCCCATAAAATGGTCTATATGCGAGTGCACTCCGCCATCACTCATAAGCCCTACAAGATGGAGTCTATTGGACTTTGCCAACAACTCTTTAAATGCTTCATTGTCTTTAAATCTATTTTCACTAAGAGAGAGAGAAATTTTTACTAAATCTTGATATAAAACCCTGCCACTCCCTATACTCATATGCCCTACTTCAGAGTTACCCATCTGTCCCTCAGGAAGCCCAACGCTAAGTCCATAAGTGCTGATTAGAGAGTGAGGAGTATTTGAAAATAGTTTGTCATATGTCGGCTTTTGGGCATGGTAAAATGCGTTATACTCTGTCTTTGAGCAGTAGCCAATACCATCAGTAATAACTAGAATTGCTTTTTTTGCCAATGTACTTCCTTCATAATAATAGTTTTATGCAATTATACTATAATGTCATTTTTATTTATAAGGACTACCCACTTTGCTGTACTGGCTCTCAGAAATACTTAATATCAACTTACTTGGATACATAACAATACGAGCTGGAATAGCTTTCTTTTTAGCGCTATTTTTTACACTTTTTTTGATGCCTCGCTTTATAAGATGGGCACAAGCGACATCTAGCCACCAGCCGATTAATGAGTGGGCACCACAGAGCCATCAAGCCAAAGCAAAGACACCTACTATGGGCGGAATAGTTTTTATCTTTGCAACTATTTTAGCTTCAGTTATTACTATAAAATTCTCTAATATCTATGCAGTTTGTGCAGTTTTAACGCTTATATTTTTTGCTTTTATTGGTTTTCAAGATGATATTGCAAAAATCAAAAAAAATGAAAATTTAGCAGGGTTAAAAGCTAGAACAAAACTCATACTGCAAACTGGTTTTGCACTTGTTATCTCTACACTTCTATATAACCTACCAGATTTTAATACATCTCTTTACATCCCGTTTTTAAAAAATCCGCTATTTGATATGGGCATTTTTGCTATATTTTTCTGGACTATTGTAATTATTGCAACATCAAATGCTGTAAACCTAACTGATGGACTAGATGGTCTTGCAACTGTTCCTTCTATTACCGCTCTTGCCTCTTTTAGTATTATCATATACATCACAGGAAATGCAAATATAAGCTCGTATTTGCTTATGCCACATATAAACATAGGAGAAGTTGCCATAGTCTCAAGTGCTTTAATTGGGGCTTTGAGTGGTTTTTTATGGTACAACTGCCATCCTGCTGAAGTTTTTATGGGAGATAGCGGTTCACTAACAATTGGGGCTTTTTTAGGCTATCTTGCGATTATCTCAAAGAGTGAGATTTTACTTCTTCTCATTGGTTCTATTTTTGTGATAGAGACTCTATCTGTAATTCTTCAAGTTGGAAGTTATAAACTCAGAAAGAAAAGAGTCTTTTTGATGGCTCCAATTCATCACCATTTTGAGATGAAAAATTGGGCTGAGAACAAGATAATAGTGCGATTTTGGATTATCGCAACGCTATCAAATGTTATAGCGCTTATCACTCTAAAGATTCGCTAATGCAAAGAGTTTCACTGTTTGGTTATGGCAAAACAACAAAAGCTCTCTCAAAGCTCTTTAAAAATCCTATCTTTTATGATGATAAATGTACAAAACCATTTATTGATGAAGCTGGATTTAGAGTAAAACCATCATCTGAGTTTAATCCATCTTATTCAGATTTAGAGATACCCTCCCCTGGGATTGCTCCTTCAAATCCGCTTATATTAAGAGCAAAAAATCTCATAAGCGAATATGACTGCTTTGCTCATACAACACCGCTTAGCGTTTGGATAAGCGGAACAAACGGTAAAACAACAACTACACAGATGATGCAGTATCTTCTTCGTGACAAAGGCTCTCTTGAGGGTGGAAATATAGGCACTCCTTTAGCTGATTTGGATCAAAATGCTCAAATTTGGATACTAGAAACTAGCTCATTTACGATTCACTACACAAACAAAACCTCTCCAAATATATATGTTCTTCTACCAATAACGCCAGACCATCTAAGTTGGCATGGAAATATGGATGAGTATATAAAGGCAAAACTAAAGCCTCTTTCAAAAATGAGAGAGGGCGAAGTTGCTATCATTCCAAAGGCCTATAAAGATATAGTGACTTCTTCTGCTTATATTATTTTTTATGAAGATGAGAAAGATATAGCAAAACACTTTGATATAGATACAAAAAGAGTGAATTTCAAAGGTGCTTTTTTGATGGACGCACTTTTGGCTATGGCAGTTGATAAGATACTCTTTGACAGAGTTAATTATGAAAAAATAAACTCTTTTGTTATAGACCCACATAGACAAGAGGAGCTACATGACTCTAAAGGTCGTCTTTGGGTAAACGATACTAAAGCTACAAACTTAGACGCAACCATTGTAGCTATGAAGCGTTACAGTGACTCTTTTGTGCATCTTATTTTAGGCGGCGATGATAAGGGCGTGGATTTGAGAGAACTCTTTGTTTTTCTAAAAGATTGCAATGTCAAGATTTATAACATCGGCTCAAACAAGGATAAACTCTCAAATCTTGCACAAGAGTATGGAATAAAATTTGAACTATGTAAAAACCTCGCAGATGCAATTGTAAAAATAGATATAAATTTACAAAGTAACGAAGTTGCCCTACTATCTCCAGCGGCAGCCAGTCTTGATGAATTTAAATCTTATGCACATAGAGGCGATCAGTTTAAAGATGCTATCAAAGAGCTAAAATGAAGAGAGTAGCGATACTCGCATCACATAATGGAAGCGGCTTTGATGCCCTATATGAGGCGATAAAAAAGAGTGGCCTACTTATAGAAATTCCTCTTATCATCTCAAACAATAGTGGTGCTAAAATTATACAAAATGCTAAAAATTACAGAATTGAGAACTTTATAGTTAACTCAAAAACAGCTCAAAATCAAGATGAAAAAATAGAACAACTTCTAAATAAGTACAAGTGCGATTATGTTTTTTTATCTGGATACATGAAAAAAGTGAGTGCAAATATAACAAAAAATTTTAAAGTCATAAACTCACACCCCGCCCTACTCCCGAATTATGGCGGAGAAGGGATGTATGGGCGATTTGTTCACGAAGCTGTTATAAAAAACGGTGAGAAAATCAGCGGTGTAACTATCCATGAAGTCAATGAACATTATGATGAGGGGAAGATTATCTTACAAAAAGAACTTCTTCTTGACAAAGATGAAAGCGTTGACTCCCTAGAAGATAAGATAAAAAAACTAGAACGTATTGCGATAGTTGAGAGTTTTAAACATATCACTTCACTCTCATAAGCTAACTTTCAGTCCCTCTTAGCTAAAATTGCGCTCTTAAAAGATGGCCAATTAGCTCAGTCGGTAGAGCAGCAGATTGAAAATCTGCGTGTCCTTGGTTCGATTCCGAGATTGGCCACCACCTCTTTTAAAACTATAACTACTCTTTAATAATGGCCAATTAGCTCAGTCGGTAGAGCAGCAGATTGAAAATCTGCGTGTCCTTGGTTCGATTCCGAGATTGGCCACCACCTCAAGAAAACTACTTTATAAGTGCGACAACTTCATCTACACTCAAAACTTTTCCACTACTTACAACTTTACCATCAATCACTAAAGCTGGTGTGCTAACTACTTGATACTCCATGATTTTCATAATATCATCTACTTTTACTATCTGAGCAAATTTTCCGCTCTTAGCAACTGCTTCTTTGACAACTTTTTCTAAAGTAATACATTTTGCACAACCTGTTCCAAGCACTTCTATCTTCATCTTTTATCCTTGTTAATTTAATCTTACGCTTAGTTGTCTCTATTTTTAATAATAAAGTTTTTAGCTCTATCCCCACGTAAGTACTCAGCACTACCTACCAATCCATCACTTAGATACTTAGTTTTATATCCCTTAAGATGAAGGAACATACGAGCAATATTTGCTCTATCGTTATGCGGACATACAGTAATTATCAACTTGTTTTTATCAAGCTCTGCTAAACGTTTTGGTAACTCATTTAGAGGAATATTCTTTGCAAACCCCATACTCCATGCTTCAACCTCCTCTTTAAAACGAATGTCAATAACTTGAGCACTATCCATCTCTACAAGTTCTAACATCTCTTGCGTATTTATTTTCATATCTTTAGGCTCTTCATAACTAAATCCTTGTAGATATTCATCAAAGCTTTGCGCCTGTGCAAACGCAATCGTTACAGCCAACAATAGTAAAATTTTTCTCATCTTTTATCCTTATAAAATAATATTAAATAGATACCCGATAGCGATTATTCCGCTTCCTACAATGGCAAAAAATATGCCAATAAGCTTTAGTGAAATAATCTTTTTAAGTATTAGAGCCTCTGGCAGACTAAGCGCAGTAACAGCCATCATAAAACTAAGAGCGGTCCCAAGCAACATACCTTTACTTGTTAAAACTTCTATAAGCGGCATAACTCCAGCTGCATTTGAGTACATCGGTATTCCCATAAGCACAGCTATAATAACTGCAAATGGATTACCTTCCCCTGTATATGAAGCTATAAAATCTGTCGGAATATATCCATGTATCCAAGCACCTACACCTACACCAATCATCACATAGATATATATTTTTTTGAAAATATCTAAAGTATAGCTCCAAGCCTCTTTTGCTCTCTCTTTGAGTGAGCGCTTTACCAAACTCGCTTCAAGCTCTCCTTCGATGGGTTTGACATCCATTAAAATCTCTTTTTCCATACCCATCTTGCCTATCAGCCAACCGCCGAGTATCGCTACACCCAGACCAAAAAGTATGTAGATTGAGGTCACTTTCCAGCCAAAGATACCAAAGAGCATTGCAATCGCTATTTCATTGTTCATTGGCGCAGAGATCAGATAACTAAATGTCACTCCAATAGGAATTCGTGCTTGGATAAAGCCCAAAAACAGAGGTATCGCAGAGCATGAACAAAAAGGAGTGATTATTCCAAAAACAGAAGCTCCAACATGCCCATAGAGTGATGATTTTCCCTGTAAGTGGGCACGAACATACTCTGTATTTACCCAACTCCGCAAAAATGAGACTGCAAAAATGACACTTAGAAGTAAAAACCAAATCTTTATGGTGTCATAAATAAAAAAGTGCGATGCTTCTGCTACTCTTCCTTGAAGTCCTATAACAACATAAACAAACTCTTTTGAGAGTTCATACCACATTTAACAAAGCTCCTCTTTGACAACTGGCAGAAGTTCTTTCTCAATGAGATTCAGTGTTTTTTCATACTCCTCTGCGGCTTTGCCAGAAGGGTCATCAAAACTTATATGTATAGTCTTAACAGCTTTTGGAAACATTGGACATGTCTCTTTTGCATGGTCACACACGGTTACAATTAAATCAAACGCAGTATCTAACACTGTTTCAATTACTTTTGAGTGATACTCATCTCTCCAATAACCTTTTTCTTTTAGTAAAGCCTTGGCATTTGGGTTTATTGCACCGCTTGCTTTAACACCAGAGCTTTGTGCCTCTATGAAATCTCCAAGCTTTGCGTTTATTAATGCCTCTGCCATAATTGAGCGGCAACTATTACCTGTACATAAAATCAATACATTTTTTTTCATACTTTACACTCTCCATTTTCAGATAATTTTTTTAAAGCTGGAAGCTTGATCTCCAAATAACGAATCTCTTCTAGAGCTTCACTACGAAAGCGGTCTAATGGACTTCTAATAGAGTAATAAGCCCAAGTTCCGCGCCTATCTACTCTCAAAAAACCTGCATCTTTTAAGATTTTAAGATGACGAGAAAGGCGGGATTGAATCATATCAAGAGAGTTTTGCAGATCACAAACACAAGTTTGACCATGCTCATCAAGAAAACGCAACAGCAATACTCTTGTTTCATCATTAAGAGCTGCAATACTTTTTAAAAACACTTCCACATCTAACTCCTTTAGATAATTAAAATTGTAGCAAAATAGATTTATTAAATCAAGATATATTGATATATAGATTTAATTCTGTTCTTTGGTGCTCTTGCTGCCACAACTCTTTTTACAAATCATCCTAAAA
>CAMBTK010000021.1 GCA_945870785.1 Sulfurimonas crateris | reverse complement strand
TCTAATTTAATTCTTCCAAAAACCGATTATGTACTCTCTAAAGTATTTGATTTATATGTAAAAAATGTAAAAGGTGAAAAAAAAGAGTTTTATTTTTTTGATGATGAAGATAATAACAATTTAAAATATAAACTATATGTTTTAAAAGATGATAGAATAGACAAGATAGTAATTGAGGAATTTTACAACTCAATTACTATAAAAAAACATATTTACTGGTAGGAAACATGATGGACAGAATTACGTCAGATTTATTGGCTAATGGCTCTATAATGAAGAGTCAGGTTGATAGATTAATTGCCAAAGGTCTTGATAGCAACCTAATCCTAAGAGATATTACAATATCTGGATTTATGACCATGGATAGGCTTGTAAGATTTATTGTAGATAAAATTCAAGCTGGAGAATACCATCTTTCTATCATAAACAATTATGACTATATTCAAGAGAAAGACATACTTGTAAAACTAGCTCAAAAGCAAAATGTTTTATTTCTTGATTTAGATTCAATAGATATGGATTATAGACTTATAGAAAAAGTCTCTCTTACACAACTAAAAAAATATTATGCATTCCCTATTTCAGAGGATGAGCTAAGCATAACAGTTGCTTTTTGTGATCCATTAAATATAGAAGCGCAAGAATCCATACAGAGATTATTTCCAAAAAAACCAATTAAAATTGCAGTAGCAACCAAACGACAAATTGATTCATATCTTTTTAAAGTGGAATTAAAAGACAGTATAAAAGGACTTGTAAAAAAAATTCGTGATGAACTAAACTCTATAAGTTCATTAGAGGAGCAACAAGAAGCTTCATCAATACTACTCTTAATCGATGTAATACTCAGCGCATGTATTAAAGACCGAGCTAGTGACGTACATATCGAACCTACAGAAAAAAACTGTGTTGTTAGAACACGTATTGATGGTAAATTAGTTGAGATATTTATATTTGAAAAAGATATATACCCTCCTCTTGCATCTAGGCTTAAATTATTAGCAAATCTTGATATTGCAGAAAAAAGAAAACCTCAAGATGGGCGTTTTTCTACAATGGTTGGTCCAAGAGAATACGACTTCCGTATCTCTACACTACCTATCTTATATGGTGAATCAATTGTTATGAGGGTTCTTGATAAGCAAAAAGCACTTGTAAAACTTGAAGATGCAGGAATGGATTCATTTAGTTATCAGAGATTTTTAAAAGCTCTACAAACTCCATATGGCATTATATTAGTAACAGGACCAACAGGAAGCGGAAAAACAACAACACTATACGGAGCGCTAAATGAGCTTAGAAATGTTGAAGATAAAGTAATCACAGTTGAGGACCCTGTTGAGTATAGAATGAATTTAATTCAACAAGTACAAGTCAATGCAAAGGTAGGTCTTTCTTTTGCAGCAGCTCTGCGCTCAATTCTAAGACAAGATCCAGATAAAATAATGATTGGTGAGATTCGTGATTCAGAAACACTAGAAATTGCTGTCAAGGCAGCCTTGACTGGTCACTTAGTGATATCGACTCTCCATACTAATGACTCAATAAGCGCAGTTACTCGTATGGTAGACATGGGAATAGCTCCTTATCTTATTAGCGGCTCTTTGGTTGCGATACAAGCGCAAAGACTTGTAAGAAAAATATGCACAAATTGCAAAACAGAAGACAGAGTTTCTGCATCTGCATTGGAAGAGTTAAGAGGATTAGCTCCAGCTGATAGTAAGTTCTATATTGGCAAAGGGTGTAGAGAGTGCAAAGAGACAGGTTATATGGGAAGAGAAATGATTTGTGAAGTTTTAGTTGTTAATGAAAAAATCTCATCTCTTATTGCTAAAAATGCATCCGTAGAACTAATACATGCTCAAGCGGTTGAAGATGGATTTATAGGCCTATTTCAAAATGGTATCGAAAAAGCCCTAGCAGGGGTAACAAGTTTAGAAGAAATTTTAAGGGTGGCAAAATAATGAAATACTTTGTAGCAACTATACTTACTAAAGGTAAAAAAGAGCAAATTGGAATGTATGCCGAGGATAGAAAACAGGCTAATGAGCTTGTTAAACTAAAGTATTCTGGAATTATTTTAAAAGTTTCAGAAGAGACAGAACCTCTTGAAGCTCAATTTAAAAGATTTAAAACAGATTTACTAAGCAATGTAAGAAAAAGAAAAATCAAACAAGATTCACTCATTGCTTCAATAAGACAGTTAGCTGTTATGACAAATGCTGGTATATCCATATATGATTCACTTAGTGAAATATCAAGATCAACAACAGATGAAACACTAAAACTTGTTTTTGGAAAACTAGCAGAAGATATTAACTCTGGACATTCGCTCTCTAAATCAATGAATAATTTTCGTTTTGAACTAGGAAATCTTGCAATAGCAATGGTTCAACTTGGTGAAAAAACAGGTAATTTAGATGATGCTCTATACTCTCTTGCAAATATGCTCGAAGAAATTCGTGCAAATGTAATAAAGTTTAAAAAGGCAATGGCATATCCAAGAAATGTAATGATAGCCATGGCAATTGCTTTTGTAATATTAATCTCCTATGTAGTTCCTAACTTTAAAACTATGTTTGAAAAATTAAATGCAGAGCTTCCTCTTCCAACGCTAATATTGCTAAAACTAGAGTATTTATTTAATAATTTTGGGCTCTATGTACTAGCTATTTTGTTTATATCATTTGTTATTTTTAAATATTTAATTAATAACTATAAAAATATAAGATATGGTTGGCATGAAGTTTTATTACGAACATATCTGATAAAGAACATCATAATGTTTGCAACACTAAGCAGATTTACTCTTGTTTTCTCAGAATTGATTAGAGCTGGTATTCCTATAGCAGAAGCGCTTGACACATCAATATCTATGATTGACAACCTTCCTCTGAAAAACAAATTATCCTCTGTTAGATTTGCTGTAGAAAAAGGTTCCGCACTTAATGTAGGGCTAGAAGACACAAAACTTTTTGAAAATATGATTATACAAATGGTAAGTGCTGGGGAAGATAGTGGTACGCTAGATACAATGATAGGTAAAGTTGCGGAGTACTACAAGATGAAATTTGATGCTATTATTGATGGTTTATCAGAATCTGTTGAACCAATTATGCTATTTATTATTGCTAGTATGGTTTTACTACTTGCTCTTGGTATATTTTTACCGATGTGGGATATGGGTAATGCAGTTATGGGTAAAAAATAGAAAATATTTTCTATTAACCCATAAAATTTTGACGCTTAAGCTATATTTGTAAAGACCTTTTGAACATCTTCATCATCTTCTAGCTTATCTATTATCTTATCTATGTCAGCTTGTTGTTCTTCGCTAAGTGATATTGGAGATGTTGCCATTCTCTCTAAATTTGCTTTTATAATTTCAATACCCATATCTTCTAAAGCGCTATTGATTGAACCAAAGCTTTTATAATCAGCACTGAGAATAACTATACCCTCATCTTCTTCTATCTCTTCTAGTCCAGCATCAATAAGCTCAAGTTCTAACTCTTCTATGTCCATTCCATCTTTTAGTAAAAACTCAAAAATAGCTTTTCTATCAAACATGAACTCCAAAGAGCCTTTAATAAGCATCTCTCCGCCATGTTTTGTTAATATATTTTTTACATTAGCAACTGTTCTTGTATTGTTATCAGTCATACATTCTATAAAAAATTGAACTCCATATGGAGCTTTTCCTTCAAAGCTAACTTCTAACATACTTGCGGTATCTTTTGCAGACGCTCTTTTAATTGCCGCTTCTATGTTGTCTTTTGGCATATTTTCAGCTTTTGCATTTATGATTGCTGTTCTGAGCCTTGCATTCATATCGGGGTCAGTTCCACCCTCTTTTGCTGCCATTGTAATAATTTTTCCAAGTTTTGGAAACAACTTTGACATTGCTCCCCATCTTTTTAATTTTGATGCTTTTCTATATTCAAAAGCTCTTCCCATACACTTTCCCCTGCCTGTTATATATGCTTTACTCTATTTAGACTGATTTTAAAATCAAAAATGTATAATAGCATAATACAATGTACTAGGAATTTAAATGCTCTCAAATTTTAAGATTAAAAACCATTTTTTCAATGCTTTTCGTGAGCTTTTTGTTCATCATCATGGCTCCCTAGAGTTTAGAGCAAAAATATTAGCACTTATAATTTCAGCAAATGAAGAGATAAAACCAGATAATTATACTATCGTTAAAAATATAGGAATGAGTATATATAAAGATGATGAAGATAGAGCAAATTTACTCATGCTATTAACAAAAGAACTTGTTTCTAGGGTAAAAGAGCATAATAGTCTTGACATTGACACTATTGTTGTAAATATTCAAAAAGAGCTAAAACTGACACCTAGATATGCTAAAAAAATAGATACAGCCTCTCTTGAACCACTTTTAAATATCTCACATAATAGCGATACTCTTGCTTATCAAAAAAATATGATAGAGTTTTTAGAATCTATAAAAGAAGAGACGCTTCACGATAAAAAATCACAAATTGCAAAAGATGAAGAGAGTCTTGAATCTAAATATTAAAGCTATCTTTATCAAAAAAGCTCTCTTTTGAGACGTTTTTAAATGAAGCATTTAAGCTTGTAAATAGGGTTGGAAACTCTTTTTCCATTTTAGAAAGCATCTCTTTTGTACTAGCTCTAGCATGTGGCATTTTTATATCAAATCTCATTGATGGACATGCTTCATCACCAATTGTTTCTATATTGTTATCATGAGCAAATGCTGCTAATTGTCGCTCTCTCATCTCAATAAGCGGACGAATAACAGTTACTCCCCTATCCGCTTTATATTTTGGAGCTAAACTTCTAAGCTGCCCATTATAGATAAAGTTCATAAAAAAACTCTCTGCTGCGTCATCCATATGATGACCTAGGGCTACTTTATTACATCCAAATTTTTCTGCTGCGGTATAAAGGGACCCTCTTCTCATTCTTGAGAAAAAACTGCAGAAGGATGAATTTTTTCTTATCTTATCCTCTGCAATATTATAGATATTTGTATCATAAACCTCATACTCAATATCATACTCTTTACAATGAGCTTTTAGCTTATCATAGTTTTCACCCATTCCATAAGAGATAGTCACCGCAATAAATTCGAACTTAAATGGGGCACGACGTTGTTGCTCTTTTAGTGCATGAACAAGTGTTAGCGAATCTTTGCCACCACTAAGACCAACCAAAATCTTATCACCCTCTTCTATTAAGTTAAAAAGAGCGTTTGTCTTGCCTAGCTTTGACATGATTTTTTTAGAAATTTTAATCTGCAAGCTTATCAACCATTTTTATTATAAACTCCGCACTCTCTTTTGCACTACTCTCTAAAAACTCATCAAAACTAAAACTAGCATCCATATCAGCTGCATCACTAATTGAACGAAGAATAAAAAATGCTATATTTAAAGCGTTACAAACAACCGCAACACTTCCACCTTCCATCTCAAGAGCATCTGCACCAAATGTTGTTCCTATCCAGTTTTTTCGCTCTTCATTAGCTACAAACTGGTCTCCAGTTGCAATGATTCCCTCTTGAATATTTTTACCCATTTCAGATGCTACTATCTTGCTTATTTCAATCATCTCTTTATCTGCTTCAACAAATACAGATCCCCCAGGGACATAACCATATGGATGTCCAAAAGCAGTAATATCTAGATCATGTTGAGATAGTTTTGTTGCAACAATAAGATCTCCAACTTTTAAACTACTTGATATAGCTCCAGCAACTCCTGAAAAAAGTAACTTAGTAGCCCCAAAATGTTCTATCATAGTTGTAGCTGTTAGAGTTGAAAATACCTTTCCGATCTTACTATAAGCAATAACAAGTTCAATACCCTTATATGTAGCTTCATAATAACTATTCCCCGCATAAGCTGTTGTCTTATATGTACCTATCTTCTCCAATATCGGAGAGATTTCCTCAGGCATTGCACCCATTATCGCTATTTTCATATCTGTCCTTATATCTCAAATGTTTTAACTATTTTCTCATATCTTGGTAATTTATGTATAATTTGCGCATTTTCATCAATAATACAACTTCCACCCCAAAAACCAAGACCATCTTCAAAGCCAACTCTATTTACAAATATAAGTTTTGCTTTACACTCTTTGGCAACACTCTTTACAATCTCATACCACTTATCTTCTATCTCTAGCCCATCATCGCTAAAGCCACGAGCTGGAGAGGCTACAAGAGCAATAATATAATTAGGATTTTCATTTATTAAATCTTTATGGACGCTTTTATGCCATAAATCTTCACAAACTACCATAGATATTTTCAACTCATTGTTTAAAAAGCTCTCAAAAACATCTCCTGCTAAAAAGTATCTAGCCTCTTCAAACATCCCATAATTAGGTAAATGAACTTTGTAGTGATTTGATAAAAGTTTGCCTTTTGAAAAGTAGAGTGCAGCATTTCTAAAGTTATCTCCATCTCTAATTGCAGCACCAACTACTATATCAATATCTAAGCTTAAATCTTTAAAAATATTCAACTCATCAATAAGCCAAGCATCTTCATATAACTTATCTTGGAGCATATAGCCATTAAGTGATAATTCTGGAAAAACAATCAAATCACTCTCATCTTTATATGCACTAATTATAGATATAGCCTCCTGTAAGTTTGAACGATTTAATTTAGGTGCTATTTGTGCTAAAGTTATTCTCATACTAGTTACAAATTTGCTCAACTACTTCAAGTAAAGATTTCATGTCTGAGATAGTATATGTCTCAAGATCTGGTGCTATTCTTTTATTTAATCCTTTAAGGGTAGCTCCATTTCCAAACTCAATTGCAATATCTACACTATTTACAATATTTAAAATTGATTGTTTATACTTAACTGGCTTTATTAACTGCTCAGTTAAAAGTTCAATTGCTTCTTTTTTTGTTGAATATGCAGCTGTTGTTACATTTGATATAACTGGAGCTTCAAAATTATCATGTATCATGCTCTCCATTAAGCTTTTTAGAGGAATTTGTGCTGGAGATAATAGTTCGCAATGACTAGCAACTGACATATTTAATAAAAGTGCTCTTTTTGCACCAGCATCTTTAAAAGTCTGTTCTAATGAAGCCAAGTCACTTTTCATTCCAGCAACAACAAGCTGTCCATCTTGATTATAATTAGCTGGCCAAACTTTTTTACCTTCTTTTTGAGCTACTTCACAAATATTCTCAACACTATCATCATCTAGGCCCATAACTACCATCATCCCAGCTTCTATATCCGAACATGCATCTTGCATAAGCTGTCCACGTCTATGAACTAACTCAACAGCATCTACATATTCAATCGCTCCACTTGCACACAATGCTGAAAATTCACCCAAAGAGTGTCCTAAGAAAAGTTCTGCCTTTATATTTGGGCACTTTTCCTTAAATAGACGATAAGCAATCATCTGTATAAGAAGTATAGATGGCTGTGTGTATGCTGTTTGAGATAAAAGATCATGCTCACCAAATATTAACTCATCAAAATTAAGTCCAGCTCTTTTTCCAGCTTCCTCAAACATCTCTTTTGCCAATTCTGAATTTTCATAAAAATCCCTACCCATTCCGGTTGCTTGTGAGCCCTGCCCAGCAAAAATCATTGCTATTTTTTTCATTTATGTCCTTTTATAAATATTTATCATTTTCTGATATTTTTTTTCTTAACGTGTTTCTATTTAAACCAAGTTTATCTGATAGTTGTAGTTGTGATTTAAATTTTTGAAGCCCTGCTTTTATTAGTGGTACTTCATAAAGATGTAGAAAGTTTTTATAATCACTATTGGAACCAAGTTTTTCAAAAAGATACTTTTGAATAATCTCCATTAATTCATTCTCATTAATATTTTGAAGCAAATATTGTATCATTATTTGTTTTTTTAGTGAATGAGAATTTTTACTCAAATCAGGGTTAATATTGGTAATTTTTAACATTTCTGATGCACCAAATAAAGAAACTGCTTCATTTATATATTTATCAATTAAAAAAGAAACATCTTCTGGTCTCTCTCTCAATGATGGTATATCAAGTTTAATGCTAAAAACCTTATCAACAAAGTCATTTTTATATAAATTAGATGCTGTTGCTACAATTCTTATACTACGTACTGTAACAATATCTAAAATTTTTTTTATATTAGGTGAGTTTTCTAAATTAGTAATAATTACACTATTCATGCTATCAAGAGCAAGTAATAGTTCATCATAATTTGATGCATCAAAAATTATTGCATCTGGAAGTATATAGCTAGCTAAACTCTTCTTTCCAACACCACTTTCTCCAATAATAAGAGCATTTACACTAAGTGATTTTAAAAGAGTAGCTGTTTTAAAAGCTTGCGTCCAAGAAGCAGACGCATTTATATGTTTAGCATCCACAACCCGTGCCACCGCCAGTGCCACAACAATCATCTTGTTGATTTTCTGCTGGTATACCACTCATTAATTCCTCGGCAGATGCTTCTCTAATATTGTTTACAATAACAAGAAAAGTTAGCTCTTTTCCAGCCAAAGGATGATTAAAATCTATAATAACGTTTTCATCTCCTATCTCTTGCACAACTACCTGAACAGTACCACCATCTTCGCCTTGACCGTATAGAGTCATTCCAACATCTAAATCAATTCCTGCAAATTGATCTTTTGGAACCTCTTGCTTAGCTTCTGCATTATACTCTCCATAAGCATCTTCAGCTTTAACAACTACATTAGCTTTTTCTCCAATAGACATATTGGTAATTGCATTTTCTAAACCTGGAATAATTTGACCTCTACCAAACATAAAAACAAGTGGAAGTCCGCCAATATTACTATCAACTACTTTTGTTCCATCATTTACTTCGTATTCAATTGATACGATTTTATCTTTTTCTATTGCCATACAGTATACCTTTTAATTTATTTTGTAGATTCTATCAAACTATTATTTTATTGAGCTTAATTTCTTTTTTGCAATATCTGCTTGTTTACTTTCTGGATATTGACTTTTAACAGCGCCATAAAAAATTTCAGCATTTTTTTTATCACCACTTTTCTCCATGGAGATTGCGGTATGAAGGAGAAGCGTTGGCATATAAGTGGCCTTATCATAAAGCGTTGCACTCTTTTTAAAATATGCTATTGCTTCAGAATAGTTATTGCTATAATATTCAATTTCTCCAACCATATAATGAGAATATGCAGGTTTATAATTTTTTTCAACTAGCTCTTTATAAAGTGCTATTGACTCTTTATAAAGTTTTTTATCATAAAAATCTTTTGCTTTTGTATCAATTTCTGCTGTTGATAACTCTTTATTTTGTGTACTTTGTGTACTTTTTGCTTTTACTGGTGTCTTTAACTCTTTTGCAATAAGATCTTTAAACTTATTTACATCATTTACCAATGAATTAAATTCGTTTTTAGTAATGTAATTTTTATTTATTACATCAATAAGCTTAGAGATCTCAGCAAGTTGAAGATTTATTTTTTCAATATCTTTACTGTTGACTTGGATTGATTCCATTACACGTTTATCATATTCGCTCTTATTGTCTCTCTGAAGTGACACTTCACTTTCATTCGACTTAAGTTTGAGTTGATTTTCACGACTTGTAGAACTTATTGTTTCAATTATTGTTTGAAGTCCATCTATTCTTTCTCGTAAGGAGTCAACTTCATTTGCTTGATTATTGCTTTTTACAACAACTTTTTGAAGATTTTTCTTAGTTTCAAGTAGTGTTGCCTCAGTGGAAGAGAGGCCATAAGGATTTGGATTATTCAAATTACCAGCACCGAACGCTGATGGTTCGGCACTAAGCAAATATGAAGGTAAGATTATTGCTAATAAAGCAATTATTTTACTATTATTCATTAATTATGGTAAAAGTTTAAAGTCAACTCTACGATTTTGTGCCCAACACTCTTTTGTTTTGTCTGTACAAGCTGGACTACTTTCGCCAAAACTTACCATAGAAACACGATTTGCATCAACACCTTCAGCAACTAATGCTTTTTTAACTGTTTCTGCTCTTTTTAATCCTAAAGCAAAGTTATACTCATCACTACCCCACTCATCACAATTACCTTCTAGTTTTACTAAGAATTTACTTGCTTTTGAATTTGCGATTGAAGCATCAGCAGAAAGGTTTGCTTGCATATCTGCTTTAATACTAAATTTGTCAAAATCAAAATATATTGTTTTTAACTCTTTTTCAATTCTTGCCATATACTCTGCTGCAGTCTCTGAATTACTTGCAACTGGAGCTTTTACTGATGGAGCAGATTTTACTGGAGCAGCTTGTTCTGCAACAGCACCATCATTAGCATCAACTTGAGGATCTTTATCTCCACATCCACTTAAAACTAAAAGTGCTGCTACAGCACTTGCTAGAACTATACTTTTCATTCTTTACTACCTTATGTTTTTATTTTCGCAATTATACCTAAATAAAATTAATTTTTATTTATAAAATATTATTTTACCAATCAATTGATTGAATTTTACCAAACTGTAACGGAAAAAGATAGTTTTTATTATGATTTAATCTAATTATTCCAACCGAACTTTGTGATTGATAATTTTTAACAAAGATGATTGCATCACCATCTATAGAAAATTTTGGAAATTCATTTACACCAACAGCAGTAAGTCTTCTAATGAAATCACTCTCCATTGAAACTAAATGTAAATTAAATGTATTATTTGAAAATGAATCTGAGCTCTCTCTAGCTTTATATACTACATACTTGCCATGAACACTGCATGCAGAATTGCTTTTTCCATAATAAACCATCTGTGCAACACTGCCAGAATTTATATTTAGAGAAAAAATATTTGGATATCCTAATCTATCAGAAACAAAAATAATACTATCGCTTCCCATAAATTGTCCACTAACATCAATACCACCATAGTTAGTCAATTTTTTTGTATTTTGCGTTTTCACATCATATATAAATACATCTGGTTGACCGTTTGGTGCCATTGTAAAAAGCAACTTTGACCCATCTTCGTTTACATCAGAACATATCATCATTCCATCAGATGATTTAATAACTTTACTTTTTCCAGTTTTCAAATCTATATGCTTAAGTGTTGGCTTTGTTTCATTAAGAGAAGTGTAATAAAAAGCACTTTGCTCTTTATTTGACCATTTTGGAAAAAGATTGAAACCACCTTTAACTACAACATGTTGGTATGTTAAAGTATAATCTGTAACTACTAATTCGCTTCTTTGTGGAGATATCATTCTTGAAAAAATAACTTTTCTTTTAATCCACTCTACTGGGCTTTCTCCCATAAAATTATTTATATCATATGCTATTGTATGAGAAACAAACATATATATGTCAGAACTATTAACTTTATAATTTTTATTAAAAACTACATTATCTTTACTGATAAGTTTCATTTCAAGACTCAATGAATTGCTATCATCTTGACTTAATTTATACCTTAATACATAATTCATATCTTTATTTTCAACAAGAACACTACTTGCATCAAAATTAACATTTCTTTGAACTCTATCAACATTAAAAATTGATAGCACATTTAAATCTGCTACAAGTGATTTAAAAAACTTAACTTTAAAAGTAGAATCATAACTTACTGATGCATCTTCTAATGCAATAGAAGGTAGTGTATCGGCTTTTTTTATAACATCAATAGTAGCATCATTTGCAAATATAGATATCATAATTAATAAAATTGAAATTATTATTTTCAAAGTTTACTCCTGCGAAATTAAATTTATTACGTAAGTACCTGATTTGTTGTCAGGATTTTTTGGAAAAAGAACATTTATTAATCTTCCTTTTATTTTGTCACATTCATTATTAAAACTATCACTATCAGAATATGTAAGTATCCTAAAATCAATAACTTTTCCAAATGAGTCAAGCTCTATAACGGCTTTTATCATTTTGCCTTGAGAATTTTCTGGCGGTGTGAAGTATTGATAAACAATTGCTTGAATATTAGCTAAATATTCGTTTACTTCAGATCCTGTTGAACTTTTAGAACTTTTTTCGGACTTATCTTTAGAGTTAACTTTTTCTATTTTACTACTTATTGATTCTACTTTATTTTCTGTGGATTTTTGACTTTTTTTAGATAGCTCTTGAGCAACTCTCTTGTCAAGCTCTTTTTCTATTTTTTTATCTTCTTTTTTAATGTCTTTAGTCCAAACTTGGCTAAATAAGTTATCAATATTTAACTCTTTTTTTTGAGGAGTTGTTTCAGTTTTTTCTTGCGGTTCTTGATTTACAATTGGTTTTTCAACCTCTTTTACAACAGGCTTATCAACGGCTTTTTTTACATTTGTAGATTGAACACTTACCATATCTAATGAAACAGAAACAAAGTCATCTTTTTTTAATGCATAACTTTTCATATCCTTAGATACAATAATAGCTATAAAAAAAACTACTGTAAAAAAAGCAAAAAGAGATAGCGATATAAAACCGCTAATATAAAAGTAGGAGTCCTTGTTAACCATTAGTAGCTAATGAAACCTCAATAAAACCAGCTTGCTTGACTGATGCAAGAACAGACATAACAACACCATAATCTAAACTCTTATCTGCACTTATTAAAACAGTCGCTTTTAAATCTAATTGCTTTGAATAAAGAAAAAAATTATCTAAAAAAGCATTTAATTGAAAATTGTCTTTATTCACTTTTAAGTTTTTATCTTTGTCTATAGTGATGTGAACAGGTGGTATCTTTGATAGTGATTTTGTTTTTGAGCTCTGAGGAAGATTTATTTTCTCTTCATATATCATATTTGGTGCAATAACCATCATAATCGCTAAAAGCACTAACATTACATCCACCAAAGGAGTAATGTTTAATTCAGGTTTTTCATCCCAGTTATAAGCCATCTGTTATACTTTTCTTGCAAGAATTGCATCGCTTTGCATTTCAAGAAAACTGATTAATTCGAATGTTTTTCGCTTGAGTATTTGATGATACGTATATGCAAAAATTGCAACAAAAATACCTGCCGCAGTTGCGACCAATGCATCAGAAACACCAGCAGCAATAACTGACATACCGCCACTGCTTTGTCCTATATGTGTAAATGTATCCAATATAGAGACCACAGTTCCAAAAAGCCCAATAAAAGGAGTAGTAGATGCAAAAACAGAAAGGATAGATAGGCCTTTTGTAGCCTCTTTTGTTGCTGCTTGTAATCCTAATGACAATATATCTTTATTAATATTTGAACTTGATCTCAAAAAACTATTTAAATATGATTGTGGACTTACAACTGAAGCTCCCATTAGAAGACTCTCAAGAGATCTATTCTCAATTTCGAGCCAACTATTTATAGAGAGGTATCTGTAGAAAAAAACCCAATTTAGTACTATAAAATATATAGCTAAAAGAGTTAATACACCCAACGTAACTGGATGACTTTTTATATAAAAATCAATAATTTCGTTAATCATTATATTTACAGTAAATTATGAGCAGCCGACTCTAATCTTGCAGTAACAGTAGCTATTGCAGGGTTATTATCTTTAATTGATTCAATAAGTTCTTTAGCATCACTAAGAGCTTTCGCAACACTGTTTTCATTGTCACCACGAATTGCTACTGCACCTTCAACTAACACTATAACTTTTTTCTCATCAACTTGGACAACACCCCAGTTAATAAGAATTGATTCGACTGATTTATCTTCTTTCTCTATATCAATTACACCAGCCTCAAGCAGTGTAGTTAACGATGAATGCTCTGCTAAAACACCAAACTCGCCCTCTTCACCAGGAAGAGTTACACTAACGGCTTCACCATTATAGATCACACCATTAGGAGTTAGTATTTCAAGTTTTAACTTATTCATATCAGTCCTTTATGAATTACTTAATTTTTTGAGCTTTTTCAATAGCCTCATCAATACCACCAACCATATAGAAAGAACTTTCTGGCATATGGTCACACTCACCACTTAGAATCATTTTGAAACCTTTGATAGTGTCAGCTAAAGAAACATATTTACCTGGAGAACCAGTAAATACTTCAGCAACGAAAAACGGTTGAGACAAGAATTTTTCAATTTTACGAGCACGTTCTACAACGTTTTTATCATCTTCAGAAAGTTCATCCATACCAAGAATCGCAATAATATCTTGCAAATCTTTATACTTTTGAAGTGTTTGTTGTACACCACGAGCAACACCATAATGCTCTTCACCTAAAATTTGTGGATCAAGTAATCTTGAAGATGAATCCAATGGATCAACTGCAGGATAGATACCTTTTTCAGCAATTTTACGGTTAAGAACAGTTGTTGCATCTAAGTGAGCAAAAACTGATGCTGGAGCCGGGTCAGTTAAGTCATCCGCAGGTACGTATACAGCTTGAACAGATGTAATTGAACCATTTTTTGTAGATGTAATTCTATCTTGAAGTGCACCCATTTCACGAGCAAGAGTTGGTTGGTAACCAACAGCTGAAGGGATACGACCAAGAAGCGCAGACATCTCTGAACCTGATTGAGCGAAACGGAAGATATTATCAACAAACATCAATACATCTAGACCTTTTTCATCTCTAAAGTACTCAGCCATCGTAAGACCTGTTAGTGCAATACGGTTACGTGCTCCTGGAGGCTCACTCATTTGACCATAACACAGTGCAACTTTATCCAAAACGTTAGAATCTTTCATCTCGTGATAAAGGTCATTACCCTCACGAGTTCTCTCACCAACACCAGCAAAAACAGATAGACCGTCATGCCCCATTGCAACGTTATGAATAAGCTCCATAATGATAACTGTTTTACCAACACCTGCACCACCGAACAATCCAACTTTACCACCTTTTGAATATGGTGCAAGTAAGTCAACAACTTTGATACCTGTTTCAAACATCTCTGTTGTAGTTGATTGTTCAACTAAAGCTGGAGGCTGACGATGGATTGACCACATTGGAGCATCAGTTACTTGTTCACCATCATCGATAGTTTCACCAATTACATTGAAAATACGTCCAAGTACTTTCTCTCCAACTGGGACTTTAATTGGAGAACCAGTAGCTGTTGCATCCATTCCACGAACTAAACCTTCACTCATATCCATTGCAATCGTTCTAACACGACCGTCACCTAAGTGTGCTGCAACTTCAAGTACTAAACGAGTTTGTGTACCTTCTAAATTTATACTAACTTCGATTGCTTCATTAATTATTGGAAGATAACCATCAAAATCAACATCAACAACCGGGCCCATAACCTGGCTAATTTTACCAATCATATTTTTCTCCATTATTTCATAGACTCCACACCACTTATAATCTCTATAAGTTCTGTTGTAATAGCTGCTTGTCTAGCTTTATTAAATTTAACATTTAATGACTTAACCATATCTTTTGCATTGTTTGTAGCCGTATCCATTGCTTGCATTCTAGCACTATGCTCAGCAGCAACAGAATCTATTAGTGAATAGTACATTGCATATTGTGCATATCTATTTACTAAAGAATCCAACATTTTCTCTTCATCTTGAGCTTCAACTTCAAGTATTGATTTTTCTGCTTCAGTACATTCAAATTGAGTAGCATCTACAGGCAATATTTTGCTGATATGCAACTCTTGTGTTATCATGTTCTTGTAACCATTGTATACAAGGTAAAGAGCATCTACTTTTCCATCTTTAAAATCTTCTATTGAAGTCAAGATAAATTCATCAGAAATCTCTTTATCAGGTTTTGAACTAAGATTTGCAACTGAGTCAAAAAGTTCAACTTCATTGTATTTAAAAAATTCAATTCCTTTTTTACCGATTCCACGTAAACGTACTTTTACATTTTTTGCTTTGTACTCTGCTAAAAGTTTTTTAACAGCTTTAATAGTTTGAATATTAAATCCGCCACATAAACCTTTATCAGCAGTTACAAAAATAATGTCAATCGTTTTTGGATTTTCAATCTCTAAGAAACAGCGATTGTCAATTCCTCCAACTTTATTGCATTTGATACGTCCAGCAATTTCGGCAATTACCTGATTCATTTTTGCAGCATATAGACGAGAGCGCTTTGCAAGCTCCTCAGCACGACGAAGTTTTGCAGTTGATACAAGCTTCATTGCACGAGTCGTCTTTTGAGTATTAGAAACACTCTTAATCTGTCTTTGAATATCTTTCAAGTTTGCCATTAAGTTATCCTTACGCTACTATAAAGCTAGCTTTGAACTCTTCAAGTGCTTTTTTCATTAATGCATTGGTATTATCATCTACTTTAGAAGTACTTCTAATATTTTCAAAAATTTGAGGATAAGATGCTTCAATAAATGGATACAACTCAGCTTCAAAACGAACTACATTTGATGGCGCCATGTCATCAAAGAAACCTTCATTACCAGCAAAAATAATCAATACTTGCTTTTCTACAGAAAGAGGAGAAAAAGGTGGTTGTTTTAGAACTTCGACCATTCTTTGTCCACGCTCAAGCTGTTTACGTGATGATTCATCAAGATCAGATGCAAATTGAGCAAATGCCTGAAGTTCACGATACTGTGCAAGGTCAAGTCTAAGTGTTCCTGCAACTTGTTTAGTAGCTTTAATTTGAGCAGCACCACCAACACGAGATACAGAAAGACCAACGTTAATAGCTGGACGTACACCTGAGTTAAATAGTTCAGTCTCTAAGAAAATCTGTCCGTCAGTAATTGAAATTACGTTTGTTGGGATATAAGCCGATACGTCACCTGCTTGAGTTTCAATAATTGGTAGAGCAGTTAAAGAACCAGCACCTCTTTCATCAGAAACTTTTGCAGCTCTCTCCAATAGACGAGAGTGAATATAAAAAACGTCACCAGGATAAGCTTCACGACCTGGAGGGCGACGAAGGATAAGTGACATTTCACGATATGCAACTGCATGTTTACTTAAATCATCATAAACAATTAAACCATGTCTAGCGTTATCACGGAAATATTCACCCATTGTAACACCAGTATATGGAGCTAAAAATTGAAGAGCCGCTGCTTCAGCAGCAGTTGAAGAAACAACAATTGTATATTCCATAGCACCATGATCTTCTAAACGACGAATAATTTGTGCAACTGTTGACTCTTTTTGCCCAATAGCAACATAGATACAGATAACACCATTACCTTTTTGATTGATAATAGCATCAAGCGCAACTGTTGTTTTACCAGTTTGTCTATCACCAATAATAAGTTCTCTTTGACCTCTACCAATTGGAACTAGAGCATCAATTGCTTTAATACCAGTAGCAAGAGGTTCGTGAACTGATTTACGAGCCATAATACCAGGAGCTTTTTCTTCAACGAAACGAGTCTCAGTTGTTTCAATAGGACCTTTTCCATCAATAGGCTCACCAAGTGCGTTTACAACACGACCAAGAAGTGCATCACCAACTGGAACACGAAGAAGACGACCTAGTCTTTTTACAGACATACCCTCTTTCAATAAAGAGCCTGCTCCTAGGATAACAACACCTACTGTGCTCTCCTCAAGGTTCATAACTAAACCTCTTGTTCCCTCTTCAAACTCTACCATTTCTCCTGCCATAACATTGTTTAGTCCATAAACTTGCGCAACACCATCAGCATACGAAACAATTTTACCTGTCTCATTTATATCAACACTTAGTTCAAAGTTATCAATACGTTCTTTAATTATTGAGCTGATTTCATCAGCTTGAATTTTTGTTACCACTACACGTCTCCTCTCGTTGAAAGTTAAATTGCTTTTATAATGTGTTCTATCATTTGATTATTGATTCTTGCTTTTGAGAAACTAATCTCAACACCAAGGTCTTCAACATCTACTTTTATACCGTTAAAGTTATCTTTTACAAGCTTTAATGATATTTTAGAATTAAATTTACTACCTAATCCATTGCCTAAATCTTCCATAACCTTTGAATCTACAACACTATCGCTATACACGATTCCGTTATAAACTTTATTAGTTTTGGCAATATCTTTTCTCATTACTTCTGCAATTGCAGGAATGATATTTATACGATTATGCTCAGCAAGCAGTTTAATTAAATTTTCAACATCTTTATGACCTGCTGACTTAACAGCTGCCAATAAAATTTCTGATTTTTGATCTCTGCTTACATCTGGGTTATTAATAATTTGAATAAATTTTTTATTATTAAAAGCTTCAGATAATATAGAAAATATCAAAGCTATCTCCTGCATCGACTCTGCATTAGAACGTTGTTTAATAGCTTTGAGATATCTCTTTGCAATCAACTCTTCCATCTATGCCACCTTCTTTAAGATAACATTAGCCATAGCTTCTTTGTCAAAAGAATCATCACTTTGACTTAAAACTTCACTTAGTGTGTTTTCAACAACACTTCGAACCATTTTTCTCTGTTCAAATTCCATAAGCGCAGCTTGTTGCTTTATCATTATTTCGATATCACTTTCGCACTGTGCCATGATTGTGTCATTTAAAACTTTATTCTCTTTTTTTAAGCTTATTACTAAATCTGTAGCAAACTTTTCTGCAGCTACAACTTTAGCAAGAACATCTTTTTTTAGAGAAACAGACTCTTTTAACTTGTCTTGAACTTTTTTCATCTCATCAGCAATAGAGTTGCTTCTTGATGCAAAATAGTTCTTTGCCGGCTCCGCTATAAGATACCAAACAAGTCCAGCAAACAGTAAAAAGTTAACCGTTCTTTGGACAATATCAGTCTCTGCATTACCACTAGATGCCAATGCATATGTTGATATCATTAGCATAAATACTAAAATTCTACTCACACAACATCCTTATATTTGACTAAATTTAGCTTTAACAGCTTCTTTAAACAGTGGTATTTGTGATTTTAAATCACCACTTAACTGTTCACGAGTACGAGCAAGTAACTGCTCAAACTCTAAATACTGACTAGCTAATTCAGCACGTTTTGCTTCTATTTTACTCTCTGCTAAATCTTTAGCATCCGCAATAACTTTTTCTCTCAGGGCCGAAGCTTCCAATTTAGCATTTGCAATTATTGATTTTGCTTTTAATTCAAGTTCATTGATTTCATCATCATTAGAGCCTACTTTTTCTAGGTCTTTTTTGATATCTTCATCTCTTTTACTCATATAAGCAAATAATGGATTGTAAAGCCAACTGTTTAGAACGGCAATAAGAGTAAGAAACACGATCAATGTAGCTACAAGTAGTATCGGGTTTATATCTAACATAGCACCTCCTAAAAGTTGCGTGATTATACTATTTTAAAATTAAAAGAATTGTTAAACTGATAAAATTTTTAATTTTTTTTTATATTTTTAATACATAATGTAAAAAAATGTAGGTATCTAATAAATTTATTTTGATAAATTTATTAAAAATTGTTCTAACTGTAGCTCATTTTTAAACTCAATAGTTAAACTTTTATTTGAACTTTTTGCCACAAATCCAAGCTCTAGTAATCTCTCTTTTATATCTCCAAAATCATACTGAACTTCTTTTGATTTTTCTTTTGGTTCACAATTAGTATTTTTAATACTTTTAATTGTTGCTTCAACTTCTCTAACGCTTAATTTTTGCCCAATAATAGAATTTACTATTAACTGTTGTTGTTTTTCATCAAGTCCAACTAAAACTTTTGCATGTCCTGTTGTAATTTTTTTCTCAACAAGAGCTCTTTGTGTTTTTTGAGAAAGCTGTAATAAACGAATAGTATTTGTTATGTGTGTTCTGCTTTTATGAATTTTAGTTGATAGTTCTTCTTGTGTAATATTGTGAAGCTTAATAAGTTCACCATATGCATGTGCCAACTCAATAGAGTTAAGTTCATCTCTCTGAATATTTTCAATAAGCGCAAACTGTCTCATCTTCTGCTCATCGCTATTTAAAACAATTGCGCGAATTGTTTTTAACTTTACCAATTTAGATGCACGAAGTCTTCTCTCTCCTGCTATAAGAACATAACCATCAACATCCTCTGTAACTATAATTGGCTGTATTAAGCCATCATTTTTTATAGACTCTCCAAGCTCAAGAAGTGAACTCTCTTCAAAATGTTTTCTTGGCTGATATGGGTTTGGTCTTATATCCTTAAGAGGAATCTCTACAATTGAATCTTTGTGAGAAACTTCATTCTCATAAGCCTCTTCGATTTCACCTAAAAGTTCACCTAAGCCTCTTCCTAATCTTTGCGTCTTCATTCTTTCATAATCGCTTGTGCTAAATTTTGGTAAGAGATAGAACCCATAGATTTTACATCATATAAAATCGCAGGCTTACCAAATGATGGTGATTCTGCTAATTTTACATTTCTAGGAACAACAATAATCTCCCCATCTGTGTCTTTGAAAAGTTTAGCGCTAAAGTGTTGTTTTAAATCTGCAAAAACTTGCTTTGATAAGTTATTTTGAGCACTAAACATTGTTGGCAAAAAACCTTTAATAACTAACTTTTGATTAATTGATTTTCTAACTAACTTCACAGTGTTTAAAAGTTGTGCCAATCCTTCAAGAGCAAAAAATTCACACTGAATAGGAATAATTACAGAGTTTGATGCTGAGAGTGCATTTATCGTCATTGGTCCAAGTGCCGGTGGAGAGTCAATAATAATATAATCATAATCTTTTAATACACTTGCCAATGCTTTTTTAAGTAAAAGCTCACGACCTTTTGAGTTTTGAGCATCATAGTACTCTTTTTCTATACCAACCAAACCAATATTTGATGGTGCTAAATGTAGTGTTGGAAGTTCAGATTTTAAGATAATATCTTTTAGTTTTTTTGTGCCTATCAATACATGATAGATATTAAACTCATAATCATTTCGATGGAAACCTAGTGAAGTTGTAGCATTTGCCTGAGGGTCTGAGTCAATTAAGAGTACTTTTTTTTCTGCTACGGCAAGTGATGCAGCTAAGTTTACGGCAGTAGTAGTTTTACCAACACCGCCTTTTTGATTTGCGATTACAATCACTTCACTCATCGTCTGCTATATATCCTCTCGCCGTTAATTACAATTGAGCCATCATCTTGCAATGAGGCATTACCTAAAGAAATTATTAAATTTTTATCGTGCGTGTAAAAGTTTTGATTCTTGTCAAATTCTAACTTATATTTGCTAAAAACTTGCTTCCATAAGCTCTTTTTTTCGATATTGGCAAAAAATCTCTCTACTAAAAAATTCCTCTCCAAAATGATATCTAGCTTGGCAAAATTCTCCGGTGCCTCAACTATATTTAATCCAACACCACAAAGAACGCACTCATTAACTACATTTGTAATCATTCCACCAATTTTTTTATCATTTACATAAAAATCATTTGGCCATTTAAGCCAAACTTTTGAACCAAGCTCTTCTAACGTCTCTTTTAAAATATAAGAAAAATAAATAGATGCTGACTCTAGTTTTAAATCTTTTGGCAACTCGGTAAATGAAATTACGAATGATAAAAAAAGGTTATTTTTAATTGAGCTCCACTCATTTCCTCTACTACCTATTCCATCCGTTTGTACATCTGCTACTACTGCATAAGGAGGAGTAATTTTTTTTTCTAAAATCAACTCTTTTAGATATTTTTGTGTGGAGTCTACGCACTCAAGAGAGAGTATCTGCAATATTTAATCTTTTTCCGTTTATATAAGAGAGTGCTGACATCTCGTTTTTTGACTCTGGCTGAATAGATATTATTTTAATGCTTCCCTTGTTGCACCCAACAATGATTCCATCTTTTTGAATATCTAAAATTTTACCACTCATATTTTTACTCTCACACTCAACTAACTCAATGTTTTTTAGTTTCAATCCCAAAGAGAGGTAAATTCCTGGCCACGGAGTAAATGCGCGATATTTATTAAAGATTACAGAAGCGTTATCAAACTCTATCTCACCATCTTGTTTAGTTATTTTTTTACAGTGTGAAGATAGAGAGTCATCTTGTTTTTTTGGAGTGTATTTAGCAAAGTTTTCTAACACATCAATAGTTAAATCAGATGCAATTTCTGTAAGTTTTGCAAATAGAGATTCCGACATCTCATTTTCATCAACTTCTACCTCATTTACTTTTAAAATATCTCCAGTATCTAGTCCTTCATTCATCAGCATAGCAGTTACACCTGTTTTAGTGTCGCCGTGCAGTAGTGTTTGTTGAATTGGACTTGCACCTCTATATTGTGGCAAAATAGATGCGTGTAAATTTATACAAGGAGCATGTCCAAGTATCTTTAATGGAAGTATCTGACCATATGCTGCTACAACAATATAATCACACTCTATGCTTGTAATTTCTGCAATTATCTCTTCATCTCTTAGGCGATTTGGTTGATAAATTTCGATATTATATTTGAGAGCTATATTTTTTGCAGCAGGAGAAGTTAAAATTTTTTTACGCCCTACTGGCTTGTCAGGCTGTGTAAATAGTGCCACTACATCTATATTTTTGCTTTGTATCAATCTCTCTAAGATATGAGCTGCATAATCAGGTGTCCCCATGAAAATAATTTTCATTAATTAGTACATGTAAAGAGAGTTCCGCCTGTGTGATTGCCCTCTAGCATTAAGCTTTTTATATCATCTAAATTATATCCGCTTGTAAGAACCATATCTATTTTATTATTCAAAAGATAGTTAGCAGCTTTTAGTTTTGTTAAAATTCCACCTGTTGCAAAAGCTCCATGAGGAGTTGCATCTTTCTCTAACTCATCAGCGTTAATACTATTTACGATTTTTAAAACTTTAGCATCCAAGAACATTCTTGGATCTTTGTCATAATATGCATCAATATCCGATAGGATTATCAGTAAATTTGAGTCTGTATATTTTGCTACATACGCTGATAGTTGATCATTATCTCCAACCACTAACTCTTTTGTAGTTGTCGCATCATTCTCGTTTATAATGGGAATAACTCCATTTGATAAAAGTGTATCAACTGTATCTTTGATTTTTCTGCTCTCATCTTCCATTTTAAAATTTGCTGCAGTTACTAAAACCTGAGCTGTTAAAATATCGTGAGTAGCAAATTTTTTAGCGTATTTTTTCATAAGTATTGGTTGTCCGATAGAGGCTAGTGCTTGTTTATTTTGAAGTATGCTTCTATCTAACTTTAGTGCTGTATATCCAGCAGCAACGGCACCAGATGAAACAAGTATCACTTCAGAGCTTTTTCTAAGTTCAACCAAGAAATCAACTAAATTTCTCATCCTCTGTAATGCTATCGCATCATTTTCTGTTAGTACTGCGCTTCCAACTTTAACAACAACTCTTTTCATTTTTTTATCTCTATAATTTAAAAATTACTTACTATAAATTCTATTTGTTTGAACAAGGTTAAATAGTGCATGTTTAAGCGGTTCTATATTTTTGTTTATTGCTGAAGAGATTGGCAGAACAAAGTATGGAATTGTTCTATCATATCCAAGAGTCTCATCTGCGCTATTTTGAATAAAGTAAGGAATCTTTTCATCAAAGCCAAGCTCATTGTTTTTACTAGCTTTAACTCCTACAATATCAAAGAAACTATTTACCAAGTCAGCAATCTCATCTTGTGAAACAACATCTGCTCTTGTTAGTGCTATCGCATATTTGCTACTTCCAAGCTTATCGGAGAATGCAGCAACTTCTGCCTTTAGCGTCTCTATCTGCTCTCTTAAATCTCTGTATGAAGCCAAATCTACCATAAATAGAAGTATTTGTGTTCTCTCAATATGTCTTAAAAACTCTATACCAAGACCTTTGCCCTCATGTGCTCCGCCAATAATCCCAGGAATATCTGCCATGATGAATGACTCAAAATCACCTATATTTACTTGACCTAGCTTTGGAGTAAGTGTTGTAAACTCATAGTTTGCAATCTCTGGACGTGCATTTGATACAGTTGAGATTAGAGTCGATTTCCCTACATTTGGAAAGCCAACCAATCCAACATCTGCAATAAGCTTAAGATCTAACTTAATTCTTCTTGTCTCACCTTTTTCACCTGGTTGAGCATATGTTGGTCTTTGGTTAGTAGATGACTTAAAGTGAGTATTTCCAAGTCCACCTTTTCCACCGCTAATAAAAAGTTCTTCTTGTCCATCTTTGAGCATGTCAAACACTACTTCATTGCTGTCCATATCTATTATTTGTGTACCTGGAGGAACTATGATTACTTTTTTTACACCTGATTTTCCAGCCATATTTGTACTCTCACCTGGAGCACCGTTATCTGCTTTTATATGCATTTTCTTTTGAAAATGTGAAAGGGTGTGCGTATTGTTATCGCATTTAAACCAGATGTCACCACCTTTTCCGCCATCGCCACCGTTTGGGCCACCGTTAATAACGAATTTTTCACGACGAAAAGAGACACAACCTTGTCCGCCTTTTCCTGAAGAAACTGTAAGTTCTACGACATCTGTAAACATGAAAATCCTTGAGTGTTAATACTTAAAAATAAACTATATCAAAAGAGTAAATTGTTAAATATTTAAATTATCTAGGTGTAAAAACCTAATATTTGAAGAGAAACATCTGGGCAGAAGCCCAAATATTATAAATTATGCAGCAGGAACGATAGAAACTTGTTGACGTTTTTTATCTTTTCTGTGAAAAGTTACAACACCAGCAACTAGAGCAAAAATTGTATGGTCTTTTCCCATGCCAACATTTTTACCTGGATGAATTTTAGTTCCTCTTTGGCGAATGATGATGTTACCAGGTATTACAACCTCTCCACCATACTTTTTAACACCAAGTCTTCTACCAGCCGAGTCACGATTATTTTGTGTACTTCCCTGACCTTTTTTATGTGCCATCTTGAATCTCCTTAGTTAATTTTACAGCTTAAAATTATGCTGCGATTTTTGTAATACGAACGCGTGTATAGTCTCTTCTAAAGCCTCTTTTAACTTTAGAGTCTTTACGACGACGCTTTTTAAAGGTAATAACTTTTTTCTCACGACCTTCATTAATAACTTCAGCAGTTACAACAGCTCCTTCTAGAAAAGGTGCTCCCATTTTAAGTTCGCCTGCGTTAACAGCAAGAACTTCTTTGATTTCAAAAGTAGCTTTAGGCTCAAGAGTCATTCTATCAAATAATAAAATGTCACCTTCTTGAACTTTATACTGCTTGCCACCGTTTTTGATAATTGCGTACATATACAATTCCTTAAATCTTTAAATACTTATAGCTCTCAAAAAACATAAATCTAATGCTTTTATCGATTTCGTTTCTACAAAAAGTTCGGAATTATACTCTCAGTAGCTTTAAGTTTTGTTTAACTTAAACATAATTACCTTATTTAAACGATTATTTTACTTTAATAGCAATTTTCAATCTCTCTTATAAACAGATGTTTTTTTAGTAAATGGTTTTGTCTTTAAAAGTATCAAATGCAGTTATTAAGAGCTCAAGATTAAATCTGCTATTTTATTTAACTACTCCAAATCTTTATAGCTTTGTATATTTATTTTTTTTAAATTAAAGTGTTTATGTTCACACTCAAGAGTACTATTTTTAAACAGTTCATTAGCATTTATTTTATCTATATCTATATCTTCATGCTCATGTTTCAAAAGTACAAAATCATCGCCGAAAATACGAAAAATTTTAAAGTTTTTATATTCTGCTCTTAAGTATGCTGCAAACTTTTTTAGAAAAATATCTCCTGCGTCCCAGCCATTTTTCTTGTTGTAAGCGGTAAAATTTCTTATATAGAGTATATGTAGACAGACAAAAAGATTTTCATTTTTACTTTTATTTATTATAAAATCAAAATAGTAGTGATTGTAAAGATGTGTAAGTGAATCTTTATAGAAGTATGCAAAACGTGCATCATCGATAAGTGTCTCTGCCTCTTGGTTTATGCTCTCATCAATATCAAAGGTTGCTAAAACATTAACTGCTATATCTACAATTTTTGGATCGTAATACTTTGCTTTAAATTTTTTTAGCTCCTCTATCGCTTCATATTTACTTTTTTTAGGTTTATATACTCTGCTAGTTGTCATTGCATCAAATGAGTCGGCGATTGTCATAATCCGTGAGAACAGAGGTATCTCTTCGCCCTTTAGTCCTCTTGGATAACCGCTTCCATCATAATATTCATGATGAGCATAAACAATGTCTGCTAATTCCTTGTACATTGGTATATCAGATAAAATTGAAAAACTTGTACTTACATGCTTTTTTATCAAAGCATACTCTTCATCTGTAAGTTTTACTGGTTTGAGCAAGATAGCATCAGGAGTTATGATTTTTCCTATATCATGCAGTATTCCAGCTTCATAAATCAAATCACACTCTTTTTGTCCAAACCCCATAGCACGAGCAATATCTCTAGAGTATATCGCAACTCTCTCGCCATGTCCGCCAGTATATGTATCTCGTCCTTCTATCATCTTTACAAAAGAGAGTAGCATCTGTTTGTAGTTTGAAACAAGTTCATTTTGCAGAGTAAATATTTTTGCTGTTCTCTGCCCAACCATATCCTCTAGTTGTGTTTTATAAATTTCATTTTCGCGAAATGCACTTATTTTATCGATAGATTGAGCAACTGTTTTTAAAATTTGCTCATAATTCATAGGTTTTATAATATAGCCACTAACCCCAAGTTTTATAGACTGTATCAAATAATCAGAATCGGTATAGGCAGAGATAACAACCACTTCTTGCTTTTCATCGACTTTTTTTATCTCTTGTATCAGTTCTAAACCGTCCATATTTGGCATTCCAATATCAGTTATAACAATATCAGGTCTGTTAATCAGATACTTTTTAAGGCCTTCTCTGCCGTCTTGAGCTGTTTCTACATGCATAAATAATTTACTTAAAAAAGAGAACATCTCATCGCGCAGTTTCTCTTCATCTTCAACATAGAGAATTGAAATCTCTTTAGATTTATCTTTTATTGAATTTATAAGCTCATTAATCATCTGCACTATTTTTTTCTCCGCATTTAGGTAGTTTTACTATAAAGCAGACCCCTTCTTTTATGTTTGATACCTCTATCTTGCCTTGTAAATGATCTTCGACAATCATTTTGCTTATATAAAGACCGATACCTGTTCCATTCTTTTCATCTTTAGTTGTAAAATATGGGTCAAATATTTTTGGGAGTATTTCACTTTTTATCTCTCCTCCATTATCGCATATTTTTATATTTACGTGCGTCTCATCTTCAAAAACATTAACTTCAATAAGAGCATTCTCTGTTTTATTTGATACTAGCGCGTCTTTTGCATTATTTATTATATTTACAAGAACCTGCATAACTTCTCTTGGGTATCCATTTATCTCTGTTTTAGAATCATAAGAAGTTTCAAATCTGATACTATTATTTTTTAGACTATCTTTGACTATTGAATATACTTCATCTACTATATTTTTTAAATTTATTTTGGAGACACTTTTGTCTGGCTTGAAATAATTTCTAAAATCATCAATAGTTTTTGACAAATACTCTGTTTGCTTTAGAATATCTTTTGAATAATCATCTGCTTTATTTGCGTCAAAATTTCCAAGAGCGGTATCAAGAAGCATGTTGTTTGCTATCATAGAGACTATGCTTATTGGCTGTCTCCACTGATGAGCTATCATTCCTATCATCTCTCCCATAGCTGCATGGCGTGATTGTGCCATCATCAACTCATCTTTTTTCTTTAGCTCTGTAATATCCATAGCCGAGCTTATCACAACACGGCTTCCGTCTATAACTCCAAGCGGAGCGGAGCTAAACTGCCAAATAACAGTATCTCCATTTTTAGTGAAAATAGAGTACTCTCCCTCTTCAGTTTTTGCATCAAGTTTATAAAGTTTGTCTATATATTCTTTTACGATAGGCATCTCTTTACCATAAGCTTTTTGTGTCCATTTTTCAATAGTATCTATTTCGTTATGGCTGTATCCGCTGAGAGTCTTCCATGCTTTGTTTACTAAAACAACTTTTCCTTTTTCATTATGAAGCATAATAGGATTTGGTGCTTCTTGAATTATTTTTTCTAGCTCTCTCTTTTTTTGTTCCAGTTCTAAGAGAGACCTTTCTCTATCTGTAACATCTTCGTGTAAAATTACAATATTTTCAACATTTCCCAAAGAGTCTTATAATGGCCTGAAAAATCAAGACAGAAGATTTGCCTAATTTATTTCCAAAAACGATAAAATAAATATGAAATATATGGAGATGAATATGAGTCGAAAAAAAGGTCAGATATACAGTGCGGAGCAGAAGACAAAAATTGTATTAGAGC
>CAMBTK010000020.1 GCA_945870785.1 Sulfurimonas crateris | reverse complement strand
CCAAAACAGTGATATATCTGCTTTGATGGGCTGACTACAAAAGAGGCACTTTTTTCATCATGAAAAGGACATGGAGCTTTATAATTTGCACCTGCTTTTTTCAACTCTAAATAAGAGCCTACAACATCAACAATATCAAGTCGTGCCTTTAGGGCTTCTATAGAGTCTTGGTTTATCATGCATGAATTATACAAAAATGTACGTTAAAGGGAGTTGTCAAACTATAAGGAGTGTCACTAAAATAGGCCACGGTAAGACCTATTTTAGAAGGAGAAATAAAATTTTAGATATTAATAAATATCTGTAGTCGGGTGATTAGGTTTACTAATCGGAGTGTTTGTTTCTTGAACATCGTAGTGAACTACGCTATCAGCTTGGAGGGCACCTAACATTATCGTGATTGCTAAAATGATTTTTTTCATTTTCGTTTCCTTTGGTAAGAACGCATTACGCTCTAAATTTTTAAATCAGAGAAATTTTATCCGATTTAGAAAAAAGAGTTATTGATATATGTCAATTTAGATAATATTTCTATAAATTACTCTAAATAATACTATCCGAAGTTATTTATGATACAATTCCAGTTCAAATTTTAAAGAAAGTGGGTGATGTGATATGCCAGGTATTGTACTACGTAGTGATGACAATTTTGATGCATCTTACCGCCGTTTCAAGAAGCAGACTGACCGTAACTTAATCGTTACTGAAGCTCGTGCTCGTCGTTTCCATGAAACGAAAACTGATAAGCGTAAGAAATTCTTAATAGCATCTCGTAAAAAAATGCTTAAACGTCTTTATATGATGAGACGTTACGAATCACGCCTATAAGAGTAAGCCTACGGGCTTATTTCTTCACATTTTAGGGCTTTAACCTCAACTTTAAGAATTCTTTTTAAACCTCATTTCTAACCTATTTATAACTACTAACTTAAAAATATCAAAATTAAGCTTTGTTTCCACTCCACTTTTTAATTGATTGTATCAACTGTATTATTAAATCAAAATAGCAAATAAGTTATCAAAATCATTTCACTACTAGGTAACCATCAGTGCTTTTTGTAACCTATTTTTAAAAAGATTTGTTTACCTATTTTTAAAAAGATAAGTTATTGAGAGCGGTCGGGCTTCCAACATTCCTCAAGGATAAAACATCTCTCGAAAGTACCTTTTTATTTTTACCTCTCATAATAAAGTATAAAAGGTTTTTGTTTATCCGATATGTAGGGGTTTATTAAAAATATCTACTAGAATCATATCAAGCTCTTTGTAGGTATCTTCTATTTGAGTTACTCCGATACTTAGCAATAAATTAGATATTAAGTTGAGCATCCCATCATCTACAATCTCAAATAAATTTATATTTGATTTAATTAATTTGTTTAAATCATCACTTTGTGGGCGTTCCTTGATTAAAAACTCATAAGCTTTAATCATCATATCATCATCTTCTATGGCTTTTGAGACTTGCAACACTGTGAGGATTGTTACATAGTTTATCTCACACTGCTCTTTTATATTCTCATTGTAAAGAAATTTACTTGTAGCTCTTAATCTCTCTCTTAACTCTGTTTTATCAATTTCTTGAGTGTCGTTTTGTGAGTAGGCTATTACATTGAGTATGTAGTTTAATTTTATAGCACTATCACTAATTTTAAAAGTTTCTTGCATTGTTATTTCCTTTGTTTTTTGTCTTTTTTTATTATTCACTTTCAGCAAAGTTTAAGAAGTGCTTTTAAGCCCGTACCGTGTGGAGTTTGCACGGGCTATTTCTGAAAATTTACTATATGTAACTTATAGGGAGTATTTTTACATCAAGCCCACTAAATCGTTTTATACTTTTTTCCATTTTTGAAATAAACTTTTTGTCTAAATCCTTGAGCTTCATTCCTTTTGGAAAATAAGCACCTTTGAAACAAAACTCTAACCGCTCCATTGGTCTGGGTAGTTTCGCCTCTTCTTGTTTGTTATAGATTTTTATATCAAGTATAGGATTAGTTTTTTTTTCGCTTTTGGTTTTGTAATAAGTAGTGTTGTAATATGTAAATAAAATATCTCTATTACTACAAAGTCTTTTTATAATCCTGTTTGGTACTTTCACAAAGTCGATACAAATATCTATCCGCTTAATTTCGCACTCCATAAACTCTAAGAAGTGAGATTGTAAGAAGTCATTTAAAAGCTTTGATTTATCATCATAGCCTTGTAACCCTGCAATATCTAAAGTTTGCTTTGTAGGACTTCTATTGTAGCGTTTGAGTGCAATAGTCAAGCCCGTTGAGGTGTGGAGTATTTTCGCCTCGATTATGCTTTTAGTGAGTGACTTTTTAAAAGTATCACTCCATAACTTTGGTTCAAACATTCCCACGCTTTTGGCTATCACTATGATATAATCTTCACTTGTAAACAACTGTTCAAAATCTCGACCTCTCAAAGAAATGGAGTCAATTTTTCCGATTGACTTCATTATGATTTGCTAAAAATTCTAAAACTTTTTTAGTTGCATATTGTTTTAGAATTACATTTGCTAACTCTAAATTATCTTTAGTTCTGATAATTATATAAGGCTTGTAATATGAAAATCTACTTTGAGCTTTTGCATCTTCATCAAATAAAATACCTTTGTTTGATAAATCATTTTTAATGTTTTCTATTCTGCTAGTATTATAATAAATAGTATCTGGATGTTTTCGTACATCTATACCATTAATTAAATCTTTTAGTACTAAGTAGTGAGATAAAAAACTAGGTTTAGTTTGAGTTATAGATTTCATAGTACCACCTTACTAAAAGTGATACTTACTTCACTCGCTTGAATATGCTCTTTTAAAACTATGTTATGAATAAGCTCTAAATCTACAATATCAAGGCTATTAAGCATCTCAAGCACCTTGAGAGATACTTCATAAGTGTGAGCGTCTTCTATGCTCTCATCTTGCATAAGTGCATCACATAACCACGCTTTTAAACTCTCTGGGCTTTCGTCTGTGCTGTAACCGCTGTTATAAAAATCTTCAACTGTGAGAGATACTATTTTTTTAATTCGCTTTTGAAGTTTCATAGTACCACCTCAAGCCGTTTTGATATTAGATTCAGTTAAGTATCTAACTATCTCCTGGAGTGGATATACCACCGTACCGTTTTTAGATTTACTATCAAGCTTTTTATAACTAGCACCGATTCCCTGCTCTCTCATTCTGTAAAGAGTCGCTAAAGAAACATTTAATATTTCCGCTGTTTTGTTTTGCTTTACAATAGCACCGTACACGGGCAACATTAAGCTAAAAAGCTCTTTTTGTTCTGCTGTAAGTATTTTATTACTCATAAGTTTTTCCTCTATGGATTAAAGTATGAGATTGCAACCTCGGGGCAAAGTCAAGAGTTCTTGCAAGAGTTTGTCTTTGCTTGAGTGAATTTTAGTAAATATGTACATTTTTATCTAACCATTGAGGGGTTTTATTTGATACCTATTTGGTATAAGGTATGATTAATTTATTAATGAGTTTTTCTTATGTAAGTGATACTTCTTCTAACGCATCAATGAATTGTTTTGCGTCAACTGATACTCCCTTTAAGTTATAATCATTGCGTACTTTTTGAAGAAATTTTTTTAACTCATTCTTAGTTGATTCCATAGCGTAAAATCTATCTTTATTCACTATTTTAAAATTTTTATCCCTTAAATCTTTTAGTAATTTTTCGTTAAATAAGTATGCTCTTTGTCCTTTATAAACATTATATTGAGGTTCACAAAAATTGTCTGGGATTAAAAATAAATCTCGCATTAGTGCTTGATAATTTTCAATAGTTTTTATTGCTTTGTTTATCTTTTTAGTTGGCTTCAAATCACGGTTTATTGTTTCATGCATCATTAAGCTTTCAAATATTTCATGCATAAATGAACTACTTTCATAAATACATACTAAATCAATAAACTCTATTAGAATTTTACTTATTTCTCTTTTAGGTATATCCTTAAAAAAATCTCTATTAGTTTCTATAACTTTACGATTTTTATCACTAATAATATCTTTATATGGTTTGCGTGTCGATTTATCTACACTTTTTAAGACTTCATTTATAATTTCCATCATAGCATCGTCTTCATTTTTTACACTCATCTATACAACCCCTGCACCGCATTTTTTCCATTCTCTGGGCTTAGTTTTGCGTATCTTATAGTCTGTTCTATCTTTGCGTGATTCATAAGCTCTTTGATTGTAAAAATCGGTACGCCATTGATTGCAAGATGAGAGGCGAACGTATGCCTAAAGGTATGTATTACGGCTCTATTCTTTGCATCTCTTGTATCAAGTCCTTTGTTAAATAACTTATCTAATAACGGCTTGATTCTATGCTGTATTTGTCTTTGTGTGAGTTTCGTGTCGTGTGCATCTTCAAAACTAACTACAAAATCATTTATGCTTAATCCCTTGAGATATTCACTTATAGATTCTAAAAGCTCTTTTTGCAAGTAGCCCGTGTAAGTGCTTCTTGTTTTGAGGTTCTTGAGAGTAACCGTTCCACTTGCTAAATTTATATCTTTTTTTTGTATATGCAAGATTGTTTCAAAACGCCCACCTGTTTGGAGTGATAAATCTACAAAGAGACTCACTAAAAAATCATCTTTTATAGCTTCTTTGAGCTGTTTTATTTCCGATAAAGAGAGGTATCTTTGTCTATCGTTATCTACTTTGTATCTCTCAATTTTAATGCAAGGATTGATTATTACTAAATCGTACTTTTTTATATGATGATTGTATATCGTGGCTGTAAGCTCTTTAATGCTGTTTAGTGTTTGATTTGATAATCCCTTTGCTTCAACATCTTTTAAAAGTTTTTCTATGCTCTCTTTGCTTATTTTGTGTATATCTTTGTTACCGATAATATCTTTTATGTGGATGTTATAGCGACTCATTCGGTTTGGAGTGCTTTTTTTATCCTTGAAGTATGTTTGTGCTAAATCGTCAAAGGTAACTATCTCTTTTTTTTTCTTAGTTGCTATTACGGTTATATCTTTGCCGTGTTGCATTTTAGATAACTGCTCGGCTCTAAGATTAAAAGCGTTAATCTCTCTTATACCGTCTGAGTATTTTCCAACCTTTGCCCATTTGAGTTTTGGCTTTGAGTTTTTATCTAAATCGTTTATATCTTTGTAGTTAAAATAAAAGACTTTATCGCCGTCTTCTAAAGAGTTATAATAAACGCCTGTTCTTTTAGTCTTTATCATTGCAAAAAATCCCTTTATATTTCTAACTCATTTATAACCTGAGAGGTTAGAAATAGACTTTACTTGATTTTACTTGTTTATTATTATACAATGTTAAAAGCCCAATGTAAAGGGGTTTGATTGAGGTTTTTATCTACTTTAAGGAACTTGAAAAAAGGCTGTGATGAGACGTTACGAATCACGCCTATAGAACATAAGCCTTCGGGCTGTGTTTTTTCCTCTACATACAAAATATAATCTCTTAAAAAACCATTCTAACTCTTACTCCAGGTAAAACTGCCCACGTTTCATATGACTTTGAGGGATGATAGATAAGTTGCATACTCGTTGTAAACTGCACCCCATGAAATATCTCATATCTGTAGAACATCTCTGCTGAGCTTTGCGTTCTATACTCTTCATTTGGTTTTGCCAAACCGATGGCAACCGAAAAAAGGTCATTTGTCTTATATAAGTCTGTACGCCCTATACCAAGCGAGATGTGCTGTTTTTCAGTAGCATCTGTTGAGAGTGCATATTTTGCAAATACTTTATACTCATTTTCAAGAACATGGTTAAAAGAGAAGATAGCGCCTTGATTTTTCTCTTTAGTATTGTCTTTTGAATCTTTATCCCATAAAGTGATATAATATAGGCCATTTTCTGGTGTTAATCCGAACTCTAAAGCACTATATAGCTTCAAATCTCTATCTACAATGCTTCCTAAAGACTCTCCTTTTTTTACATCTGCATCTGCGAGATAAGCAAGAGTGTAGTAGTTTGGTTTTTTATATTTTACAACCAAGCCTGGCCCATTATCTGGGAGAGAGTTATACGGAGAGAGTGAGAATGTATTGCTTAAAAAATATTTATTTTGATTTTTATAAAATGAGTTGTCGATAAAAGAGTTACGATTTAAAAATCCAAAACGAACTCTTAAATCTTCAATAATGTATTGATACCAAAACTCTGTAATATATGGGGAAATATTATCATGGGATGGCGAAACTGAGTAAAGAGAGCCTATCTTCTCACCATACTCTTTGCTTGAGTATCCGCCATAATTATTTCTACTTCTTAGGTTAAAACCAAAACTTGAATTTGGCGTTGATTTATATATACCAAAAATATCAATATTTCCACCGCTTCCAAAACTATCACTCACGCTTTCATATTGGACAACCCCTCTGTATGATATACCAATATCCAAGTTGTACTCATATTTTAAAACATTTAACCCTCTTATGCCGTCTTTTATCCACTCTGGAATGTTTTCATTGCTAAGAAGTCTATCTCTATCGCTAACAATCTCTTCTAGTTGAGCATCAGCATCATCTCCTGAAGATGTATCTTGAATATCTTTTTCTTTCTTTTTTTTCTTTACCATCTCATGTGGTATGAAACTTTTGTTAAATATACTATTTCCAGCTACATTTTCTTCGACAATAAGATCATAGTCATCACTCTTTGGAGTTTCGACAATTACCTCTTCTTTTGTCTCATTTTTATCGCTACTTATTAAGAGAGTTTCATCTATATCAATCATTGAAACATTTATATCTTCTTGCTCTTGGCTGAGTAGTGTTGTCGTTTCGTTTTGATCAGTTTTATATGTTTGTTTTGCACCGTTTGTGCCTTTGCTATTGCTTTTACTCTTTATTTGAGGCTCTTTTTTATCTATCGTTTTAAGAGTATAGATAAAAACTGACGCAATAATAGACGTAGCTACAACAAAAATCAGTACAAACTTTATCTCTTTCATATCCTTAACTAAACTCTCCCGTACATCTCGTTATAGAATGACAAAGCATGTCTATCGCTCATAGAAGCTATATAATCTGCGATAACTCTATGTTTATTTTTACTCTGCAACTGCTCTAGATAAAATTTTGGCATCATCTTTGGCTCTTCATTTAGCCCTTTATAAAGCCCTTTTATCGCTTGTTTACCTGCATACATCTTTATCATAATATCTTTATGTTGATAAAGTTTTGTGAAAAGAAGTTTTTTTAATTTTTTAATCTCAGACTCTAATGTTGGCTCAAAACCCACAGGCAACTCACTCTTGCTTGGAAGTGAGGCACTATATATTTTGCTATTATCAATTTTATCTTTTGAGTACTCAATTAAAGAATATACAAGATGGTTGATTAGATGTGAGACAAAACGGTATCTAAACATCTCATCTTCATCCTCGCAAATCCCCTCATCTTGGACCTTTTGTAAAATTTCTTTGATTAGTTCGCTCTCTCTTAGATCTTCAAAACGTATCAAACCAGAGTTTACTCCATCATCAATATCATGTGTTATATATGCAATCTCATCAGCGCGATCAACTACCATAGCCTCAATGCTTGGGTGTGTCTCAAGATTGAAATTTTCATCAATAAAAGATGGAAGAAAGCTCTTTTTATATGGGTAAGAGTGCTTGAGTATCCCCTCTTGTGTTGCAAACGTGAGGTTAAGCCCATCAAACCCTTTATAACGCTTTTCAAGTGATGAAACAACTCTAAAGCTTTGAAAGTTATGGTCAAATCCATTTTTAAAACCGTCATGCTTTAGAGACTCATCAAGCGTATCTCCGCCTATATGTCCAAATGGAGTGTGTCCTAAATCGTGTGCAAGTGCTATTGCCTCTGCTAAAGATTCATTAAGTCCTAGATGAGAAGTGATTGAGCGTGCAATTTGTGAAACTTCTATTGAGTGGGTAAGGCGTGTGCGAAAAAAATCACCCTCTTGGTTTAAAAAAACCTGAGTTTTATACTCAAGTTTTCTAAAACTCCCAGAGTGTATGATTCTATCTCTATCCCTTGCGTATGGGTTTCTAAAATCTTTATCTATTGTGAAAAATCTATGATGCGCTTCTATTATAGACCCCTTGTTCTAAGCTTTCTTCAAAAACTCTGTTTTTAGATAAATTTTTGTTCCGTTTACTCTGCCTTCAATATGTCCCTCTACGTCTTGAGGTATTGAGATGTTTCTAACAGTTGTGCCTCTTTTTGCAGTAAAACCAGCACCTTTAACCTCTAAATCTTTGATAATTACAACGCTATCACCTGCATTTAAAACAGTTCCGTTTGAGTCTTTTACTACTGCATTGCTTGAGCTACTAATTCCCGCATCTGCCCAAGCTTTCAGATCATCTTCCATATAGATTGAGTCCACTAAATCTTCTCTGCCAAGAAGCTTTAACGCTCTATATGACATAACTACAACAGCTGGTACTTCGCTCCACATACTATCATTTAAGCAGTTGAAATGTACTTCATCCATCGTTGAAGGATTTTCTATCTGCTCTTTACATGTAGCGCAGATGTAGATTGACTGCTCTGCGCTTCCATCCGATGGCACAACTTCAAAAACGCTAAGATTTTCGCTACTTTGGCAAAGCTCACACTTGGAACCACTTCTGCTCTTTAACTCTTCTTCAACTCTCATAATTTCTCCTAATATTTTTTAAACTCAATCGCATCTTCTGGTACGGTTGTAGATTTGTGTTTTGTTCCATCAAAGGCTTTTTGTGCCTCTTCTTCGTTGTAGTTTCTACACTTTTCAATCATGCTCGGATCGCTGTTTGGACCTACATTTTCACACATAGCAAAGTTAAACTCAAAATATGAACACCCGCTAAATAACAGAGTGCTTATAGCAATATATTTCCACATGTAATTACCTTTTTTTAATGATTAAATCTAAATATTTTGATGGTGTTTTTCGCATCATCTCTTGTGCCAGCCATCTTATCTGAAAATAAGCAGCTCCACTATCTCTTAATGTAAAGTAGTTTTTCAGGCTTCTAAGGTTAAAAGTAACAACCATATCAACTTTTACGTTATCGCTGATTATGTGCTTAAAAGCATCGCCTACATTACGCTTCTTTTTTCCGCTCTCTAGTGCATCAAAAAGAGCTTTTGGACTGCTTTTAAACTCATCCAAAAAGTCTAACGAGCTTTTAGCTACGGCTATTTCATTGAAATCTTCTACTATTTTTGACTGGTAGAGAAGCTTATCATACATCGCACCAATCTCTATTTTGTTATACTCCACATCGCATGTAACAAGCATATCAAAACTCAAAACTTTATCTATGAAGAAATCTCTATCATTAGTCGCCATTGAAGCCACAAAAGCGTTTATTACAGAGCTCATTGTGTAGCGGGTACTTCTTACGCTAATCGCTTGCATGCGATGACGTGCATGTTCTTGAAGCACGCCTCTGCTTGTTCCTCGTACTAAAAAGCTTAGATTTGCATGTTCTAAAATAGAGTGATGAAAATAGGTCCACGCCAAATCATCTAAAAGGTTTGAGCCTTCAATACCGTTTATCTCTTGGCATATTGAACTATTAGGCATATTTTTTTCAATATACTGAATCGCTTCATTTTCGCTATTTTCAAATGAGTCATAGCAAGTTCTAGCTGCAGCCTCAGCTACACCTATCCCCGTCTCTTGTATTAAGACTACTTCAGGTCTTGAATATTTTATGCCGTACACACTTTCCATACACCTATCCTCATTTATGCTAGATATTATTTTACTATAAAAAGCTTACTAATAAGCCTTTATCTTGATATACTAAAACCAATCCCTACTTTTTTAACATGGTTGTCATAATCAATTAAACTCTCACCATAACCATTAAAAAACTTCATATAAAAAAATAGATCATCTCTGCTGGACATTGGATATGAGTAATTAAGCTCCACAGAACCTTTAGAGTTAAAATTATCTCTTATTTTTATGTCAAGTAAATTTTTTTTGTATGGGATTGCAATTTTTAAATATCCATGCCCCATAGTGTCAATCAGTTCTGGATTATAATCATTAGCATCAGGCAACCTTGCCCAGAATTTTAACTCAGCAAGTAGTATATTGTACTGAAAAAAAAGGCTTGTATTGAAGTAGTTCCAAGAGCGTTCATCCTGAGCACCTCTGCCGTTTGACTCATGAGCAACGCCCATTCTTATGCCTTTTAACAATCTTCCATCGCCAATCTCTGATGTAGGAATTGTTACAAAAACCTCAGGATTATAGTTTGACTCTCTAAAAAAAGCAGAATCCGAATAAGATTGCCAAAAAGATTTTTGCGTGTATGCTACTGAATATATCTCACGAAATTTAAAAAAATTAGCTGCAAAATCATATTTTAGACTTACTTGGAATTCACTCTCGATTCTGCGAGTTTCATGTCCATTTACGTCGCCATAATTATCATCGTAACGATAGCTTATTGGCAAAAAATAGTTTGCATTGTGAGCTTTAAAGTTGTAAAGAGATTGTGCATATTGTCTAAATGTCTCTTGGGTTTCGCTGTTATCGATTTTATCTAATGTTTTAAATATCTCTTTTTGCTGTTTTTGCACATTTCGTAAAGGACTATGCTTTGATTGTTCATAGTAGATATGAGATGATGCCTTATACCACTCTAGAGCTTTTTGTTCGCTCTTCTCACGCCCTTCTCCTTGCTCATACATCTTTGCTAACATATATGCTGCATCTGCATCATCATTTGCTAAAGCTTCAAAAGCTTCAAAAGCTTCTTTATACTCGCCTCTTTCATAAAGCAAATTCGCCTCATCATATGTCACTGAAGCTTTAAGAGAGAGTGCCAATAAAGCTATCAGAAATAGGCGTAACACTATTTTTGAATCCCATTTAAAATAGGTACAAAATCACACGCTTCAAGCTCCTCTTTTTGTACAGAGCTCCCAACTTTTTTAAAACGTGTTATAACCTGTTTTACGCCTACTTGCATAGGAGCGACCAAGATACCGCCATCACAAAGTTGTTCAAAAATTTTTGAAGGAATCTCTTTTGCAGTTGCTGAAAAAAGTATTCTATCATAGGGTGCATATTGCGCCCAACCGTTTTGTCCATCATCTAGCTTTGTATGAATGTTACTAATTCCTAGTTTTCTAAAGCGTTGTTTTGCCTCAAGTATAAGTGGTTCAATTCTCTCGATAGTAAAAACACCACGAAATATATGCGATAAAACAGCTGCTTGATAACCACTTCCGCACCCTATCTCCAAAACCCTATCATCTTTTTTTGCTTCTAGATAGTGAGTCATTTTTGCAACTGTAAGCGGGGAGCTTATCCACTGCGAAGAGCCCATAGGAAGGGCATCGAGCTTATATGCGTTATGTTTAAAACCAGCTGGAACGAACTCTTCTCTGGAGGTATTTGATATAGCATCTATAACATTTTGGCTAAGAGAAAAAATCTTATGGCACTCTTGCGCTAATTTTGCAGTTTTTGTAGCAGTAATTCTATCCAATGCCAACATCCATATATCTTCTCATTGTCTGAATCTCTTTTTTATCATATGGGAGCTCAAGATATGCTCTATCTTCATTTCTCTCATCTTCGCCATGAGGCTTGATAATACCACTCATTTTTGTACACTCGCTGTTTAATGAATCACTAGCAACTACATAACACTGGTTCATAATAGCTAGTGCTCTAGTTAGAGTTTTAAAATGCTCCGTTCTTAGAACTCCCCACCATGATGGAATTGCTATTACATCACACCCCTCAAGCTTTTTCCACAGCTCTTTAAACCTAAGCTCAAAACAGATTAATATTCCGATTTTTATACCATCAACTTCAACTATCTCAATCTCATCTGTAGAGCCCTCTGACATGTACTTATGCTCATCACCAAAGCGAAAGAGTTTTGCCTTTGCTCTTTGATAGACTATTTCGCCATTAAAGAAAATTTTGGCAAAATTAAAAATCTCACCATCTTCTCTTTGAAGCATTGTAAGGATAATGATTTTATCATGTGAGGCTTGTTTTAGTGCCTCATCTGCAACATCACTAAAGGCTATCGCCTCTTCATAGTTTTTATAATCAAAACCACTCAGAGAGACCTCTGGTGCAACGATAAGAGATTTTGGAGATGCTTGATTTATGAGGCTTAGCAGTGTTTGCAAATTAGCATGATAATCACCCTCAATAGTGTCAAAAAGAAGCGAGCAGAGTTTGTACTCGCTACTATTAGAAGTCATCATCAAAAGTAAGGCTTCCCTTTGAGTAGTTGGCTACAGTGCCCTCAAAGAAATTTGTTTTTTGGTCATTAAATTTTGAAAAATCATCAACCCATTTTATAGGATTTGTTACATTATAAAGTTTTGTAAATCCGACTGAAGAGAGCCTATCATCTGCAAGGTACTGGATATACTGCTCTATGATAGCATCTGTTAGACCTAAAATTTGTCCGCCAGTTATGTATTTTCCCCATGCAACTTCAAGTGCTACTGCTTCTTTAAACATCTCAACAACTTCTGCCTTTAGCGTCTCAGTGAACAAATCAGGTCTCTCTTTTCTAAGGGAGTTTATAAGGTTTTGAAAAATAACTAAGTGAGTAACTTCATCTCTTTGGATAAATCTAATCATCTGAGCAGAGCCTAACATTTTCCCACTTCTTGCAAGTGTGTAGATATAAGCAAAACCACTATAAAAGTAGATACCTTCTAAAATCTGATTTGCAAAACAAGCTTTTACAAAGTTATGCTCACTAGGATTTTTAGATAGCTCCTCATAAACTCTAGCTATCGCATCATTTTTACCCTTTAGCATCATATCACGACGCCATAACTCATAAATCTCTTTTGAGTTTGTAGAGATAGTGTCAACCATTACTGCATAACTCTGAGAGTGAAGCGCTTCTTCAAAAGCTTGACGCACTAAAATAAGGTTAATTTCTGGAGATGTAACATAGGGATTTATATTGTCCATGATATTGTTAGTTTGAAGAGAATCCATAAATATCAGCTGTGCAAGAGCTTTATCGTAAGAGGCTTTTTCCACATCAGTAATCTGTTTATAGTCACTAACATCACGAGTCATATCAACTTCTTTTGGAAACCATGTGTTGTTTAACATCATCTCCCAAAGATTATATGCCCACTGATACTTTATATCGTTAAGCTCAAAAATTCCCGTAGGATTTCCACCAAATATTCTTCTATCGTTTACACTTTCGTTTGATTCTGGATTATATATTTTTTTTCTGTTCATATTTTATTCCTAAAAATTTTAGTATAGGATTATATCTTTAAGAACGTTTTTATTTCATAAAAAATCATCTTTAACTTTACTTTATAAATTAGCTTAATAAAAATATTCTATATTCTGTTATAGAGGGCTCCTTTATAATTTCAAAAACAGAGACAGGAGAATAGTATGAGATACATTTTTATTTTCATACTTATTATAACAACCATGAATGCATTAGAATCATTAGAGAAAAAAATTGAAAAATTAAGTGATGAAGAGAAGCGTGTAATTCTCCATAAAGGAACAGAGCGCCCTTTTGTTGGAAAATATACAGATGAAAAATCACGAGGTATCTACACATGTAAACTTTGCGATGCGCCTTTGTTTGACTCAAGCTCAAAGTTTGATTCACGCTCTGGTTGGCCGAGCTTTGATGATGAGATAAAGGGCGCTATAAAGAGAATCCCAGACAAGGATGGCAGACGAGTAGAGATTGTATGTTCTCATTGCGGTGCTCATTTAGGGCATGTTTTTGAAGGTGAGGGCTTTACATCAAAAAATACAAGACACTGCGTAAACTCTATCTCTTTAAATCTCGTAAAAAAGCCAGATACTAAAAATGAAAATCTATCTTATGCCTACTTTGCTGGTGGCTGTTTTTGGGGAGTTGAATACTACTTACAAAAGCTCTCTGGAGTAAAAGAGGTAACCTCAGGCTTTATGGGAGGTTTTGTAAAAAATCCAAGTTATTATGAGGTTGTACGCTCAAATACAGGACATCTTGAGAGTGTTGAAGTTGTTTATGATGAAAGTAAAATATCTTATGAAGAGATAGCGAAAGCTTTTTTTGAGATTCATGACCCAACTCAAACTAACGGTCAAGGTCCAGATATAGGAGAGCAGTATCTCTCTGCAATTTTTGTGCAAAATGACAAAGAGAGAGAGGTCGCAGAAGATTTAATTAGCAAACTTGAGGCTAACGGTTATAGAGTTGCAACAAAAATAATAAAAAAATCAGATTTTTATCCAGCTGATGAGAGTCATCAAAACTACTATGACAAAAAAGGGAGTGCCCCTTATTGTCATGGATATGTTAAGAGGTTTTAATCTTTTAACTCTTTTTTCAATTTAGTCTCATCATAACCTTCAGTACCGCGAGATTTACTAAAGTCTCGTGCTGATTTATCAAGTGAATCAATCATCTCATTTTTAAACTCTGTCGCATTATAGCCTGTCTCATGGGAGTAGATAATATATCCTCCAATAGCAAGTATTAAAACCATCATCTTTATGCTGTTGTTCTGATAAAAAGTAAAAGCCATTAGAGCAATTGCCAACAAAGAGATAGGATACATTATTCCATCCATTTTTTATCCTTTTTTGATTTACAAGAAGTATAACATATATTGATATGAGAAGGTATCTGTTTTAATGTAGAGTATAGCTGGTTAAAAAGCCCAAGAAAAGGGCTTTTGACTATTTACGTACGTTTCTTTTTCTTTCACTTTCTGTTAAGAATTTTTTACGAATACGGATGCTTTTTGGTGTAATTTCTAGAAGCTCATCATCTTCAATCCACTCTAATGCACGCTCTAGTGACATATCGCGGAACGGTATAAGCTTAATAGCCTCATCTGCACCAGATGAACGAACGTTTGACTGAGCTTTACCTTTGATAGCATTAACTACAAGGTCGTTTGAGCGTGAATGCTCACCAACAATCATACCTTCATAAATTTTTGTTTGTGGTCCGATAAATAGTACACCACGATCTTGAATGTTAAATAGTGAATATGCTAACGTCTCTCCATTTTCCATAGAGATAAGTGCGCCATATGTTCTTGATTCAACTGTACCGCTATATGGGCGGAACTCTAAAAATGAGTGGTTCATAATACCCTCGCCTTTAGTATCAGTAAGGAATTGACCACGGAAACCTATAAGTGCACGCGCAGGAATTTCAAACTCAATTCTTTGGAAACCTTGACCCATTGGAATCATAGATTTCATCTCAGCTTTTCTTTTTCCAAGCTTCTCAATTACTGCACCACTAAATTCTTCAGGCACATCGATTACAAGGTGCTCAAATGGTTCACACTTAACGCCTTCAATCTCTTTTACGATAACTTCTGGACGACTTACACCGAACTCGAAGTTTTCACGACGCATATTCTCTGCAAGAATTGTGATTTGAAGCTCACCACGTCCTGAAACTTTAAATTTACCCTCACCAACAACTTCAAGTTTCATAGCAACGTTTGTTGTCATCTCAGCTTCAAGTCTATCTTTGAGTTTATTTGAAGTAACATGTTTTCCTTCTTGACCTGCAAGTGGAGAGTCATTTACAGAAAATACAACTGTAAGTGTCGGCTCTTCGATGTGCATAGGATCAAGAGGCATAGGATTTTTAGGATCACAAACAGTGTCTCCAACATCAACAGTCTCTAAACCAGCAAATGCCACGATATCACCCGCTTCAGCTTCTTGAATCTCCATACGGTTTAGACCATGAAAACCAATAAGTTTAGAGATTTTTCCTTTTACAAGTTCACCATCCGCTTTTGCAAGCATGATGTTATCGCCTTTTCTAATAACGCCATTAAATATACGAGAAATTCCGATTTTACCAACATAGTTATCATAATCAAGCGTAAACACCTGTGCTTGAGTAGGATTTTCTTTATCACCAACTGGCTCTGGGATTTGAGCTAAGATAGTTTCAAAAATACACTCAAAGTTTCCATCTGGGTCTTCCATATTAAGCTTTGCAATACCATCACGTGCAGCAGCATAAATAATTGGGAAATCCAATTGGTCTTCAGTTGCATCCATCGCAGCAAAAAGGTCAAACATCTCATCAACAACACGATCAGGCTCTGCTGAAGGTTTGTCAATTTTATTGATAACAACGATTGGTTTTTTACCAAGTGCTAACATCTTTTTAACAACAAACTTAGTTTGAGGCATAACACCCTCGTAAGCATCAACTAAAACTAAAACACCGTCTACCATCTTTAAAACGCGCTCAACTTCTCCACCAAAATCGGCGTGGCCCGGAGTATCGATAATATTGATTTTAAAATCTTTATAACGAATTGCTGTATTTTTAGAGAGAATAGTAATACCGCGCTCTTTCTCTAAAGCGTTAGAATCCATTGCTCTTTCATCATGTTGCTCATGAGCACCGTATGTTCCTGATTGCTCTAATAATCCATCTACTAGTGTAGTTTTACCGTGGTCAACGTGAGCGATAACTGCTATATTTCTGATTTTTTGCACGAGGCGTCCTTCTTTGGCTTAGTTAAAATAACATAAAACCAAGATTAAAAATTTTCGCGATTATATCTAAAAAAAATTTATATCTTTGTAAAAGTAGTGTTATACTTACCCTTAAAGTTATAAATTTTATTATAAATATTCATATTTGGAACCCATATGATTAAGTATCCAAGCGTATTAGAGCCTATTTTCGATAAACTCAAAGAGTATGATATAACTCCTGTTATTGTTGGCGGATTTATTAGAGATTCATTACTATTTATAGAATCAAAAGATATAGATATAGAAGTTTATGGGGTAGTTTCATTTGAAATTTTGCAAGATATTTTGCAAGTATTTGGAAAAATTAATCTGGTAGGGAAAAGTTTTGGGGTATGTAAACTAAAATTTGAAGGTTATGATTTAGATTTTTCTCTTCCAAGAAAAGATAATAAAATTGCATCTGGACATCGTGGATTTGATATACAAACCTGCTCTGTTCTTGATTTTAAAACAGCAGCGTCAAGAAGAGATTTTACCATCAATGCAATTGGATTTGATCTAGTTTCAAAAAAAATATTAGACCCTTTTAACGGTGCTGCTGATTTGGAAAATAAGATACTTAGAGCAGTAGATTTAGAGAGTTTTGGACAAGATCCGCTAAGAGTTCTAAGAGCTGTTCAATTTTGCGCTAGATTTGATTTAAGTATAGAGCATAATTTGGCTATAACATGCAAAGAGATGGTATCTTGTGGTTTGTTAGCAGAGCTTCCAAAGGAGAGAATTTTTGAAGAACTTAAAAAGCTTCTTTTAAAGTCAAAAAGACCATCTGTTGGTTTTAAACTTTTAAATAAATTCGGTTCTGATATATTTAATGATAACTTGAATGTTATAGATGAAATTGCAAAACAGCTAACTACTAACAAAAAGCAAAATTTGGTGTTAATGTTAGCAGGGCTATATTTTAAAATTCCAAAAGAGCAGATTGAAGCTAGTTTAAGCATTATTGTATATGAGAAAGAGTTATGTAAAAGCATTATAGAGTTAGTTGAAGCCTATAATAGTCTTATGCATGTTGATATAAATGGCATAGACAACTACTTTATATATAAACTTGCAACAAAAATAAATATAGAAGAGTTATTAATTTTAGGTAGTTCTATACACTATGCGAATAACTCACAAAACCTCTACAAAATGGGTCAGATAATTTTTGAAAAAGCTAAAAAATTGAGTGTCCTAACAAAAAAACTATCTCCGCTTTTACAAGGACGAGATTTAGTTGAAGCTGGGCTAAGCCCATCTATAGAGTTTAGCAAGATTTTAAATGATTGCTATGAAGCCCAAATGAATAGTGAGTTTAAGAGTCACGATGAAGCTTCAGTTTGGTTAAAAAACTACCTAAATCTTTGAGCTATCAATCTCTATAACGGTGTGAACATTTCCTCTTGGATTGTAATCTGCTACTATTTTCATATATTTTGGTTTTAATTTTCTCTCTAAAACAGTGTAAATCTCATTTGCACTATTTTCATGTGAGATATGTCTATCTCTAAAAGAGTTTATATAGAGTTTAATCGCTTTTAGCTCTACTACTAATTCATCTGGAGTATATTCAAGATATATAGTTGCATAGTCAGGGTACCCACTTCTAGGGCAAAGACAAGAAAACTCTGGAAGCGTCATCTTTATAAGATAGTTTCTTTTGTGCTCATTTGGCCAAATTTCTAAATCTTTTTCTACATCAAACTCATTAACAATTTTTTCGCCGTATTTCATTTTAAATCCTCTTATAATTTATTTTAGCGGTGATAAATATCTACCCTGTAGATAGTTAACACCTATATTTTGAGCTACTTTTTTAGTATTCTCATCTTCTATCATTTTTATCCAAGTTTTAACACCTTTTTCCTTTGCCATTGTGTTAAAACCACTTATTATATTTTTGTATCTATTTTCACCTATTTTTTTACTATAGTATGAGTCAAATCTAACTATGTCTATATTCAAATCTCTTAGATATAAAAAACTTGTATGCAGAGAACCCAATCTATCGACAGCGACTAAAACACCAAAATCTCTTAGCTCTTCTAAGTATCCGTTGAATTTATCTATCTTTGGAAAATACTCATTCTCACTAAAGAGCACTACTATTCTATCTTTTAGGAATCTATTTTTATAAAAAATCTCTTTAATTTTACCAAACGTAATTTGATTTCTAATAGAAGTTGGTGCCAAAGAGATAACAAATTTCTCATTATCTGTTTTTCTGCAAATTTCTACTATTTTTTCTAAAACAATTATGTCATATTCATTCATAAGTCTTAACTTATCCAAAATTTTCATATAATTTTTTTGATGAAGCAACTTGCCGTCTGGTGCATTTAATTTTATAGAACACTCTTTAAAGGCTTTTTTTTCATCTTCAAATATATCTTGCATAAAAATAGATATATCTCTATTTTTAATTGCATTTATAACAAAATACTCTAAATCACTTGGATTTATATCATTTTCTATGTTGGTAGCGAGCTTTAAGTCTCTATTTTTAATCTGTAATTCAAAGAGATTTTCTACTAAGAAATCTATGTTTTTTGAAAATTTTATATCATTTATAGCAAGTGATATTTGTATTTCAATCTCATCGACTTTAAACTCTTCACTTTTAAGACACATCAATTCCATTATTGTTTTATATTGATCTTTATTTTCATTTAGCCCTATTATAAAATCACCACCTTTTATACGCCCGATTGGAAAATTATTAATATCTTTTGTTTTTAGATACTCTGCCATCCATAAAACAATTTCTAAAAGTACTTTATCCCCATTTTTTATACCATATCTGCTGTTTATCTCATTTAAATTATCAACACTTATCAGAACAAGTGTATATTCATGATTTTTTTTTATCTCTTTTTTAAGGTATTCATACATATATTCTCTTGTAAAAACATTTGATATATTGTCAGTTATTTTTATATCAAAACCTTTATAAATAAGGTAAAAAATAAAATATATGCTAAACAGCAGTATTAATGATATCTCAACGTAAAAAGATATATTGAGTACTTCTTGACTTGTAATAAATGTATGAAAAAAAAGGGCACTAATTAAAGAGAAAATAGGAAATACCATTCTTAGAGCTAGTCTAAAACGGTATTCTCTCTCTTTAGTTTGTGGGAGAAGCATTTGTTTTATTATTTAAACATCTAAATGTTTAACATCTTTTGCATGCGTCTCTATATAGTTACGGCGTGGTTCAACTTCATCGCCCATAAACAGAGTAAATGTATCACTTGCAAGCTCTGCATCTTCAATTGTAACTTGTAATAAGACACGATTTTCAGGAGTCATCGTTGTCTCCCAAAGTTGATCTGGATTCATCTCTCCAAGACCTTTGTAGCGTTGAATATATGAACCTTTTTTAGCATAATCTATAATATTTTCTAAAACTTTTAAAATGTCTTCTTTAAAGTCTAAATTCCACTCTCTAATTTTTCTGTATACAAAACTAGCTTCTGCAAAGTGAGGTGCTCCAAATAAATCATCATTTATAAGCAACTCTTCCATTCCGTCTTTAGTTTGAACAAAAATATGAATAGAGTCTTCTGAGATAGTTTTAGTCAAAATATTGTTTCCATTAATTGCTAAAAATTCTTCAACTTTTTTATACATACTTTCTATATCAAGACCAATTAAATCAGGATTTTCTATAAAATGACGGATAAGCTCTACTAAAGCGTATCTTTTCTTTAGTGCTTCAAGTGATCCTCTATAGTGATCAACCATCTTAAAGTAAGAAAGTAAATCATTATGTCCAACACTCTGCTCTTCTAATGACTCTATTCCATTTTCTATCAAAAAGTCATTCATAGCACGATCGTCTTTAAAATATATCTCTTTTTTACCTTTTTTATAACGGTAAAGTGGTGGTTGAGCAAGATATAAATAACCATTTTCTATAACACTTCTAAAGTGACGGAAGAAAAATGTAAGTAGTAAAGTTTGAATATGACTACCATCAACATCGGCATCGGTCATAATAATAAGTTTATGATAACGGAGTTTGTCTTCATTATACTCTTCACCGATTCCACAACCCATCGCGGTTATCATATTTGTAATCTCTTCAGATTTTAAAATCTTGTCAAGTCTTGCTTTTTCAACATTTAAAATCTTACCTTTTAGTGGAAGAATTGCTTGAAAAACTCTATCTCTTCCCATTTTTGCAGAACCACCAGCAGAATCACCTTCGACTAGATAAAGTTCACAAATTGAAGCATCTTTACTTTGACAATCTGCTAGTTTTCCAGGAAGTGTTCCAACACTCATAGAATCTTTTCTACGAGTTAACTCTCTTGCTTTTTTTGCAGCTTCACGACCACGTGCCGCCATTAATGATTTAGCAACTATTGCTTTTGCTTCGATTGGATTTTCTTCAAAATATTTACTCAAAAGTTCATAAGTAGCTTTTTGAACTAATGGTCTTACATAAGTATTTCCAAGTTTACCCTTTGTTTGTCCTTCAAACTGCGGTTCAGGAACACGAACAGATACAACAGCTATTAAACCTTCACTTGTATCTTCTCCGCTAATTTTTACATCTTTCTCTTTTGCTGCGCCATTTTGAGTATTATAGTTTGAGATAACACGAGTAAGCCCTGCTCTAAAACCAGCTTCATGAGTTCCTCCATTTGGGGTACGAATATTATTTACAAATGAGTAAACTTTTTCATCATAAGTATCGTTATACATAAGAGAGATATCAAACTCTATATCTTCTATTTTTGAACTAAAAACAAAAACTTTAGCAACTTCTTGTTTTTTATTTAAATCGGTTACATATTGAGCGATACCGCCTTCAAAGTGGTACTCTTCTTTTACATTTGTTCTTTCATCTTTGAAAATAATAGTTATAAATGGGTTTAAGTAAGCTAACTCTTTAAATCTTCTTGCTAAATATTCATATTCAAAAATTACTGTTTCTGTAAATATACTTGGATCTGGTGAAAACTCTATAGTTGTTCCAGTTTTTTTAGAAGTTCCAATTACTTTTAGAACTTCTTGAGGAATACCTTTTTTAAAATCTTGTTCAAAAATTTCGCCCTCTCTTTGAATCGTCATTTTCAAATCAGATGAAAGAGCATTTACAACAGATACACCAACACCATGTAAACCGCCTGAAACTTTATAAGTATCTTTATCAAACTTACCTCCAGCATGTAAAACTGTTAAAACAACCGTAGCAGCACTCATACCTTCAGTTGGATGCATATCAGTAGGAATTCCGCGACCATTATCAGTTACTTTACACGTTCCATTTTTTGTAAGAGTCACATTAATGGTATCGCAGTGACCAGCCATTGCTTCATCTATAGAGTTATCTATAACTTCATAAACTAAATGATGTAAACCTCTATGACCTGTATCACCGATATACATACCAGGTCTTTTACGAACTGCTTCTAATCCTTTAAGGACTTTAATATTACTAGCGCCGTAATTTTCCATTCAATACTCCATTATAACTTTTTACATAATTGGAGATATTTTATCTAATATATTCTAAAAAGAAGTTTTATATCTATGAAGTGTTCTGTTTTAAGGGGGTTTATTGCTTTTTGATTAGATAAATAAAAAAGCAATAAAATAAGAAAATTAGATGACTATTGGCATAACAACTGTTTTAAAATTGCCATCACTTAATATAAAAGGAAGATTGCTCTCATTTAATCCTATGTTAAATTCAGAGTTGTTTATTGTATTTAAAAAGTCTAAAAGGTATCTGCTGTTAACGGCAATAACAAAAGGAGATAAAAAACCTGTTTTAGAGTCAATTTCTGTTTTAGCTTCTATATTATCATCACTTAAAGATTCAAATGTAATTGTGTCATTTAAAAATGTTATTTTTACATCTGTCGATATTGTAGTAATCTGCTTTATTGCTTCTATCATTTTGGCTTTTTGTAGATTAATGCTATTTTTTATCTCTTTTGGAATTATTCTAGAGTATTCAGGAAATTTTCCATTAATCAACTTTGTAAAGAAAATATACTCTTTAGAGTGAATTATTAAATTATTTTCATCATAATATAGTTCGATATCATCAAAAAACAGTTTTTGTATTTCTATTATTGCTTTTTTTGGTACTATTATTGATAACTCTGAGCTACTTTGGTTATTAACATTTACTACTGCTAATCTTCTTGTATCAGTTGAGGCAAAATTTATATTACTCTCTTTTATATCTATAAGTGCACCATTTAACTCAAATTTAGGATTATTTATATCAATTGATGGTGTTATTTTTCTTAATGAATCAATTAGTGTATGAGAATCAATTAGTATACGTGCTTTTCCTTCGCTTGTAGGAAATGCTGGAAATTCACTATATGAAAAAGTTGGAAGTTTAAATTTAGAATGTGATTGTGATATGTATAAAATATCGCCCTTAACTTCTAAATTTATTTCTCCATCTTTTAAAATTCTTACAATGTCAAGTAATTTTTTACCATTAGCTGTAACATTTCCATCTTGAGAGATATTTAAATTGTTAGTAGAAACTATTAGTCCGATTTCATAATCAGTAGCTTTTATAGTTAATTTAGAATTTGTTGCATCGATAAAAACATGTGATGTAATTTGAGATGTATCTTTTTTTTCTAAGAATGGTTGTGAATGAATTAATATATTTTCAATGATAGATTTTTGTATCGTTATCTTCATCTGATTTCCTATTTATTATATAAATTTTATAGTATTAGTAGTAGGAGGGAGTGATTATGTGAATAACACCACTTTCCCCCTATTTTAGAGCTTTTTGAATGTGATGAAATAACATAGTCAATTTCACATCTGCTCACTTAAGAAATTATATCTTTTTTTTTATTTTTTAAGAAGATGAAGTAATTTTATTTGTAAGCTCTTCTATTTTTACTTTAAAATCCTCATCATTTTGCATTAATTCGGCTATTTTTTTGAGTGTATGACTTATTGCAGTATGATCTTGCATACCGAAATATTGTGCAAGTTGAGGCATAGTATTTTGGGTTAATTCACGGCAGAGATAAATAGCAATTCTTCTGGCATAAACTAAATTTTTACTTCTTCCTTTTGAGCGAATTTCACTTGGTTTTATATTTAAATCTTTTGAAACCTGTTGAGTAATAATATCTAGAGTTAGATTTGCACGATTTTCTTGAAGTTGATCTTTTAGGACATTTTTTGTAAATTGTAAATCTATATCAACATGCATAAGCTGTGAATATGCATGCAGTTTTGATAAAATTCCCTCTATCTCACGAACATTACTCTCTATTACTGTTGCTATGTAGTGGATTATATCTTTAGTTAAAACAACTTTATTTATCTTACACTTGTTTTCTATAATAGCTATTTTTGTCTCAAGTTCTGGCGGTTGTATATCTGCAACAAGTCCATGTTCAAATCTGCTCTGAAGTCTTTTTTCAAGTCCTGCTATTTTTTTTGGATGTTTATCAGCTGTTAAGATAATTTGTTTTCCAACACCCTTTAGTGCTTCAAATGTATGAAAAAATTCTTCTTGAATACCCTCTTTATTGCTTAGAAATTGTATATCATCGATAAGAAGAACATCACATTTGCGATATTTTTCTTGAAATCTCTCCATAGTTTTATTTCTTACATGGCGGATAAAGTCATTTAAAAATTGTTCGACTGTTGTATAAATAACAACTTTACCCTGATTTTGAAAAACATTTCCAGCTGCTTGCATAAGATGCGTTTTCCCAAGACCTACTCCACCATGGATAAAAAGAGGATTGTATAAAACACCAGCTTTTTCACTAACACTTTTAACAGCAGCATATGCAAACTGATTGGAACCGCCAACCATAAAATTTTCAAACGTATGTGAAGGATTTAGGAGTGAATGTTGCTGTTTTTGTAGATTTTTTTGTTCTGGTTTTTTAGATTCAATTTGATTTTTTAGTGAAATACTAACATTTACTTTTGTAGAGTTTTGAATTTCAAATAGATGTTTTATTTTTGAGCTGTATTTATTTTTTATCCAGTTTAAAACAAGAGAATTTGGGGCATGAAATATAGCATTATCTTCTGTGGATTTTTTTATATCGTAAGTTAAATGTTTTATATATCTGTTGTACTCTACTTCTGGAATCTCTTCTTTTAACAAAAGCAAAATTTTTTGACCGATGTTCACATAACGCCTTTTATTTATATTATGTGAATAGTAGCTATAATTCCCATAAACAAAGTTAAAACTATGTGAATAGCGTATAGTTTATATGTGAAAGAAGAAGCATGACAATCTTAGGAATAGACCCAGGAACTAGAAAAATGGGTTACGCTCTTATCTCTTTAGATAAAGGAAAGATAGCACTTATTGAAGCTGGACTTATAAAAATTAAAGCAGAAGAGTTGCAGTTTCAGATTCCACAGATGGTTGAAGCTTTTGAGGGGATATTTAAGAGTCACAAAATAGATGAAGTGGCAATCGAGGATATTTTTTATGCACACAATCCAAAAACAACTATAAAACTAGCACAATTTCGTGGTGCAATTATGCTTATGTTAATTCAGCAGTTTGGGCAATTTAGCGAATATACTGCACTTCAAGTAAAAAAAGCATTAACAGGAAATGGAAAAGCCACAAAAGAGCAGGTTGCGTTTATGGCAAAGAGACTCTTAAATATCAAAAAAGAGATAAAACCGCTTGATATAACGGACGCAATAGCCGTTGCTATAACACATTCACAAAGAGTTAGGCTAAAACTTCAATAACTCCCATCTTGTTATAAATCAAAGAGAGAATTTTTTAAAACGTTATAATTTTCATAATTAAAAATTCAAGGAACAAGTATTATGAATTCATATGTTAATTTGCCAGATGGACATCCAGTAAAAGTTTATCTGGAAGAAAATATGCTGATGAGAGGACTCATTGGAAGTATCAATAGTATAAATATAGTAGAGAATTTTGCAGAGTTTGAAGATAAATTTAACAAGCTTTGCTTGGTGGAAAAGCACTTTGCAAGAAAAGAGAATCAACTTTTTCCATATTTGGAAAAATATGGTTGGACATCACCATCACAAGGTATGTGGGCATTTCATGATGATATAAGAGCGGAGATTAAAACTGCAAGAGCGTTAGTGCAAGAGAAAAACATGAGCGCATTGATGCAACAGCTACAAGTTGTTTTTAGAAATTTAGAACATATCATGCAAGTTGAAGAGGGAAGACTTCTTCCAAATGCAATGAATATGTTAGATGAAGATGACTGGAAAGAGATGAGAGCTGGAGATGAAGAGATAGGTTGGATGTTCGATCAAGCACCAGCAGCATATCCTCCACATGTAGAAGGAGAATATATTCATCCATCTCAAGACAAACAAAAACGTAAACTGCCATTTTCACTTGAGGATAGAATCAAGTTAGATGAAGGCTACATGTTACCTGAGCAGATTAATTGGCTTTTGAAATTTATGCCTGTTGATATAACTTACGTTGATGAAAACGATATTGTTATCTTTTATAACCGCGGGGATGATAGAGTATTTCCAAGAAGTGCAGGAATTATCGGCCGTGAAGTAAAGTTTTGCCATCCTCCAAAGAGTGTTGATCAGGTTTTAATGATTTTACGAGAGTTTAAAGCAGGTCGCAGAGATGAAGCTGAGTTTTGGATAACGTTTAAAGGGAAATTTATTCACATTCGTTATTTTGCTATTAGAGACGATGAGGGTGCTTATAAAGGCGTTATAGAGGTTTCTCAAGATGTTACTCACATCAGAGGTTTAGAGGGTCAACAAAGACTCCTAGATTGGGAATAGGGTATAATTTTAAAAAATTAAGGAAAAAAGATGTCAAAATTTGAAAATGTTACAGTTGTAAAAAAAGCAAATATTTATGATAACGGAAAAGTTACTAGCAGAACGGTTGAGTTTGCTGATGGTACGAGAAAAACTCTTGGAATCATGATGCCAGGTGAGTATACTTTTAATACTGCTGAAGCCGAGATTATGGAGATGATGGTTGGAGAGCTTGATATCAGACTTCCTGGCGAAGATTGGAAAACTCTAAACACACCAGAGAGTTTTAACGTTCCTGCAAATTCATCATTTGATCTAAAAATCAAAACAGTTACTGATTACTGCTGTTCGTATATAAAATAACTCAAATTCCAAAGTAATACTACTTTGGAGTTCTCTCTATCGGGCCTCTGTATAGTTGTCTAGGTCTTGCAATTTTTACAGTTTTTTGTTGATTTAATTCACTCCACTGTGCTATCCATCCAGGTGTTCTGCCTATAACAAAAATAACAGCAAACATCTCTTTTGGAATTTTTAGTGCTTGAAGTATGAGTCCTGAGTAGAAGTCAATGTTTGGATATAGATTTCGACTGATAAAATACTCATCACTTAGTGCAATCTGCTCTATCTTGTTGGCAACTTCTATGAGCTCACTGCTAATGCCTAGCTCTTCTACGAGTTTATTGCGAAGATTCTTGAGAATTGTTGCACGTGGATCAAAGTTTTTGTAAACACGGTGTCCAAATCCCATAAGCTTGAATGAGTCCTCTTTATCTTTTGCACGGGCTATAAACTCATCTACTCTATCAACACTTCCTATCATCTCTAGTTGACGTATAACACTCTCGTTAGCTCCGCCGTGGCTTCTACCCCAAAGTGCGCCTATTCCAGCACTTATTGCTGCATAAGGATGAGCGTTAGTTGAAGCTAAATTTCTAACAGCTGTGGTTGAGGCATTTTGTTCATGGTCTGCATGAAGGGTAAAAATAGTATCAAGTGCTTTTATCTCGATAGGTTTTAGCTCAACATAGCTATGAGGATAAGCTCTTAACATATAGAGAAAGTTTTCGGTAAAACCTTTGTTCATATCTGGGTATATTATAGGCAGTCCGTTTGAGTATCTATACGAAAATGCTGCTAATGTTGGGATTTTTGCAACAATTCTGTTTGCCATTTCACAATACTCTTCTTTGTTTTTTATATTTAAATGGTCAAAATAAAATGTTGAGAGCGCAGAAACACCTGCTGAGAGTATCGCCATTGGGTGTGCTGAATCTGGAAAAGAGTCAAAGAGTTTTTTTATTCCCTCATGCACAAAAGAGCGTTTTTTCATCTCAAAGGCAAAATTTTCTAACTCCTCTTTTGAGGGTAATTCCCCATTTATAAGAAGATAGGCACTATCTAAAAAACTTTTTTCTTTGGCAAGATACGCTATATCATAGCCCCTATACATGAGCTTTCCAGCTTCACCGTCAATATAAGTTATATTGGATTGGCACGATGCAGTTGAAGTATAACCCTCATCATATGTGAACATGTTAGTCTCTTTATACAGAGTTGATATATCTATAACAGAAGGTCCTACCGTTGCGTCAAGTATAGGAAATTCATAGCTTTTGCCATCACGATTGTTTGTTAGTGTTACTGTATCTCTGCTCATATTAGCCTCTTGTTTTATTATTAAAAATAATTATACTATATAAATTGTGCAACTAATCTATTTAGGGCGCTCTCATCAAGTGCCCCTGAGACTCTGTGAACTTCTTTGGCATTTTTAAAAACAATGATGGTTGGGATACTTCGTATCCCAAATCTAGCTCCAAGATTTTGCTCATTTTCAGTATTTACTTTGACAAAAAGAGCTTTGAGCGGAAAATTTTTAGCGCTTTTTTCAAAGTTTGGAGCCATTATTTTACATGGACCACACCAAGGAGCCCAAAAATCAACTACCACTGGAATATCGCTATTTACGATGATTTCGTCAAAGTTAACAGTTGTTAACTCTATGGGTTTTGTATTAAGAAGTGACTCTTTACATTTTCCGCAATTTGCTTTTGTATAACTATCTTT
>CAMBTK010000019.1 GCA_945870785.1 Sulfurimonas crateris | reverse complement strand
ACCTATACGAAAGCCATACTCATACAGTAGGGTAATCATCAACTCATTTCTGACAACACTGAAAAGCTCTGTCCATGGATTTTCGGAAGACTCTCTACTGATGATTTTAAACAAGAGTGCCTGCTGTTCTTGTGATAATCCGCGATGATGAATTGTTGTTGAAGAATCTGTTTCTCTTGGCATGAGAGTAATAAGTGTATTTTTAAGTAGTGTTTTGGCTTTTTCTAATGATTGTACATGAGGGTCATACTCTTGAAGTCTGGAAAGAGATACATTCACGCGCCATCGTAGATAATCTATGATGGTTCTCATGCGATTAGCCGTAGTATGAGAACCAACAGTAGCTTGTGGCGTACTTATTGTACTAAAACGAAATTTCTCTAGAGAACCTGAGCCTTTAGGCCGCCAAGCCTGTGATTTACTTTTATCGCTTTTCAGGGCTTCAAGCTGAAGTCTGCAATCAGCAGCCAAACTTTCCAGTTCAAACTGCTTAAGAAGCAAACCGTCTTGAAGACGTTTCTCTAGATCTATTCCATCACTAATTTTACTCAGACTGAGCATTAGCAGTTTTAAAATATCAAGAACCTGTCTAATGGTACCAACTGCATTTCCTTTATCTCGGATCTGTGTTGTCGCATACAGGGTAGTCCAGTAGTCGGGAATACCGGTTCTTTTATCAATTAACAGAGGCATTTGTTCAGCCTCTGAAAGCTTTACGAATTTTATCTGATAGACATCAATATTATGTACACTTTTCATAGTGTACATTATAGCATATTTATTTCTATCATTCAAAAAAGTGTAAATAGACTATAAAGTCCTATGTAAAGGGTCTATATGCTTTCTTATTTACATAAGTTTTCTAGTGTATCCTAAAATGGAATTTCATCTTCATCAATGTCTATCTCTGGGATGGAACTGCTACTTGGCATCTGTTGAGCACTTGGCTTTTTATAGCTTTGTGGTTGCTGTTGATAACTAGGTTGTTGATAGCTCTGAGTTGGCTGATTTTGCTGTATCGGATAATCATCTGATGGCGCAGCAGCACTATTTTTAGAGTCTAACATCTGCATAGTTTCAACAACAACAGAGTGCTTTGAACGCTTCTGTCCGCTTTGATCTACCCATTGGTCAAAGTTAAGTCTACCTTCTACTAGGATTTTACTCCCTTTTCTAAGGTATTGGTTGGCAACCTCTGCGCTTCTAGCAAAGAATGTAATATCTACAAAACATACTTCTTCTCTCTTTTCACCATTAACGGTAAATTTACGGCTTGTTGCAAGACCAGTATTGGCAATGCCCATTCCACCTTGAGAGTATCTCAGTTCTATGTCTCTTGTTAAATTTCCAACCAAAATAACTTTGTTATACATGAATCTTCCTTCTTTGTTTAGGCGTTAGCCAATTACTGTGACGCTGTTGTTTCTACTCTTCTTCTTCTGTTTCTTCAAGTGCTGCAGGAATTACAACTTCTTCAACTTTAGCTTCACCAGCTGGTTGAGTTGCTTTTTTCTGAGCTTTTTGAACAAGTTGATTCCAAGCTGTTACTTCACGGTTAGTATCGTACTTGATAGTTACAAAACGAAGTAGCTCTTCATTTATACGAAAACGTCTCTCAATTTCGCTAATTGCCGAAGGCTCAACTGAATAGTAGATAACATGAAAATATCCACGCTCATTTTTTCCAAGTGGGTATGCTAATTTTCTCATACCCATTGCATCTCTTGCTGCTATTTCGCCACCGTTAGAAGTGATAACTTCTTCAATTGCGCTAATGTTAGCTTGAATTTCTTCAGCTGTTAATGTTGGTTTTACGATTACTAGGTTTTCGTAATTTCTCATAGAGTATAATCTCCCTTTGGTATTTCGCCCATAAAATAGGCTTTTGTTTCCCTTTCGGATGTATATATATCGAAATATATTATCGATACAAAGAGAAAGGAACGGCGGATTATACAGAAAAGTTACTTAAAAAAACACTAAGCCGTTATATATTTTATTTTTTTAGGATATAGTTTTATTCAATAAATATGGAGATTGTATGTCAAAAAGAAAAAAAATAATTCCTAAAAAAAGTTCAAATTTTTTAAGCTATATTGCTTGGAGTTTGGTATTTATAATTGTAGTTTTGGCCTCATTTGTCTCTGGATATTATGTCGGACATGATAGCGCAAAAGAAGATGCTATCAAAAAAGAGCACTCCAAAGAAAAAATAAAACAATCAATGATAAAAAAACTAGAACAAGAGAGCGCTAAAAGACAGAGTCAAAAAGATGAGCAGAGTGTTAATGATAGATTGAAAGAGGTTTTAAAAAAAGAGCCTGTTAAAGTTGAACCATCTAAAGAGTCTAATGATAGCAATGAGACATCTTCACTCTCAATAAAAGAGGTAGTTGCACAGTATGAAAATGCTTCACATGAGGTTGAAGAAGCGGTTTTACCAAAAGCTCCTGAGCGTAAAATAGTTAAAAGCTCTAAAAGACCAAAGTTAGCAATTATCATTGATGATGTTAGCGTAAAATCACATATTAGTGCCGTAAAAGGCCTTCATCTTCCTATTACTATGTCTTTTTTACCACCAAGTAAAGCCAGACCTTCTTCTCATATTTTAGCAGCTCAAGAGAGTTTTTATATGGTTCACTTGCCGATGGAAGCACAGAGTTTTAAAGCAGAAGAACCATTAACATTAAGAGTTGATGATTCAAATGAAAAAATTATACAAAGAGTCGAAGAGATAAAAAAACTTTTCCCAAAAGTAAAATATATAAACAATCACACAGGAAGTAAGTTTACAGCGGATGAAGCTGCGATGGATAGGCTTATTTTAGCACTTAAGAGCCATGATATAATATTTGTAGACAGTAGAACAACAGGAGCTTCAAAAGCACAAAAAATCTCAAAAAAATATGCGCTAGAGTACATAGGAAGAGACGTTTTTTTAGATCACAAGATGGATAAACCATATATATTGTCACAGATTAAAAAAGCAATTGAGATTGCAAAGAAGCATGGAAGCGCCATAGCGATAGGGCATCCACATGCAAATACAATTGCAGCAATTAGTGAGTCAAAAAAACTTTTTTCAGACGTAGATTTAGTTTTTGTGAACAAACTTTAAAACATGAGCAAGATAGAGTTTGAAATACCTGAACTTTTATCTATGAAAAAGTATCCAAAAGAGATATTTTATAGCGGTAACATCTCTCTCTTAAGTAGTCCAAAAGTCTCAATCGTAGGAAGCAGAAAGCCTACTAAATACTCGCGACTCTTTATAGAAAAACTATCATCTGCTCTCTCAAAAAGCGGTATTTGTATCGTAAGTGGCGGTGCCATGGGAATAGACGCAAGTGCTCATATAGGAGCTACCTCTTATAATACTATATCGGTTTTGCCATGTGGTGTTGATGTGCGTTACCCAGCAGTAAATAAAAATTTACTCAGTGAAATAGAAAAAAATGGACTTTTATTAAGTCAGTTTAAGAGTGGAAGTAGCGCTACTTCTTGGAGTTTTGTAGTTAGAAATGAACTTGTTGTCGCTCTTGGAGAGGTTTTGGTTGTTGGCGAAGCAGAGATTGATAGTGGGACCATGAGAAGCGTAGAGTTTGCTCTGGGTATGGGTAAGGAGATTTTTGTACTTCCTCAACGTCATGGAGAGAGTGATGGGACAAATCAACTTCTGCGTGATAAAAAAGCAGAAGCTATCTATGACATAGACGAGTTTGTATCAAGGTTTTCTACAAATAAAGTTGATACACTAGAAGCAGAAAATGAGTTTATGGAGTATTGTAAAAGAAATCCAACTTATGATGCAGCCTTGGCTAAATATCCGCAAAAACTTTTTGAAGCAGAGCTAAACGGTGATATAGAAATAAAAAATGGTGTAGTTATTAGATTATAAAATCAGCATAGCATCGCCATAAGAGTAGAATCTGTACTCTTTATCAATCGCTATGGCATAAAGCTCTTTTGCTTTATCTACCCCTATAAAAGAGGCAACTAACATGATAAGTGTTGATTTTGGAAGATGAAAATTTGTAAGTATATGATTTACTCTAAGAGGTTTGTTGTTTGGATGCAAAAAAAGATTTGCTTCTCCTCTTTGTTGCTCTTTATTTCTCGCATAAAATTCAATGGTTCTTGTTGAAGTTGTTCCAACGCTTAAAATTGGCATCTCAGAATCAAGAATCTTTTTTGCGCTATCTGAAATGTCGTAATACTCAGAATGCATAGGGTGCTCAAGTATCTCCTCGCATTCAACAGGCTTAAAGGTACCGCTTCCAACATGAAGCGTAATGTATGCATGTTGGAAGTTAGAACATACTCTTTCATGTTGCTCTTTTGTAAAGTGAAGTGATGCAGTTGGTGCTGCTACTGCTCCCTCTTCTTTGGCAAAAACACTCTGGTACTCTCTCTCATCTTCTTTGTTATCTTCTCTTTGTATATATGGCGGAAGTGGAATATGACCAATCTTATCTATTATAGGAAGTATCTCCTCGAAACGTAAAAGAGAGTTGTTCTTATAAAAGTTTACGACTCTGCTTCCATCTTCAAGCAGCTCTATAATCTGGGCAACTAGTTCTGCTCCAAGAGATATTTTAGTTCCAATTTTTACTTTTCCTCTTGTGAAAACATGAATATTATGGGCATTTAACGCTCTATTGATTAGAAGTTCTATTTTCCCGCCACTCTCTTTTTGTCCAAAAAGTCTAGCTTTTATAACTTTTGTATCATTAAAGATAAGTGCACAATTTTTAGGGATAAATTTTTCAAAATCGTAAAAGTGTGCGTGTGAAATTTGACCACTCTCTCTATCGTAAACAAGGAGTTTTGCATTGTCTCTAGGAGTTGCTGGGTGGGTCGCTATGAGCTCTTTTGGGAGAGTAAAATCATAGCTTGAGGTGAGTAGCTCACTGCTACTCATGCTAGTTCTCTATTTTTTTTGTTTCTTCTTCTTCTGCATCTTCTTCATCATCATTCTCATCTTCTTCTTCGATCGGAGGAGCAGGATTTACAGCTCTAACTATTAAAATTGATGCACCATAAAGAATGGTAAGTGGAAGTGCCATAAGAAGTTGTGTTAAAACATCTGGAGGTGTTAAAAGAGCAGCTACGATAAAGATAATAACAATTGCATATCTGAAAAAATCTATCATCTGTCTATCGTTAACCATTCCAAGAAGCGCTAAGAAGTAAGCAAAAACAGGAAGCTCAAATGCGATTCCAAAACCAAACATGATTTTTGTAAAAAATCCTACATAATCTTCAATATTTATAAGAGGAGTAAATTTAAAACTACCAAAAGCTATAAGGAAATCAAAACCAAATGGAGTAACAACATAGTAGGCAAAAAGAACACCAATTGCAAACATTATAGTTCCACCCAGTATAAAAGGGAGAACCATTTTTTTCTCATTTGCATATAGTGCAGGAGCCACAAATGCCCATATTTGTGCAAGAATTATAGGTAGAGCTCCAACGATTGCTGCAAAAAATGATACTTTTAATGCAACAAAAAATGCACCTCCAACTTGGTTGGTAGTTACCATACCATCTGCTGCATGAAGAGATACTTTACCAACTTCAAGAAGAGCTGAATTTAATGGCGCTACTATCCACTCTAAAATTGGTTCATGAAAGTAAAACATAACAAAAAACATAACAATTAAGCTACCAACAGAGATAGCTAATCTTTTTCTTAATTCAATTAAATGTGGTTTTATCTCATCAAACATTTTTACTATCTTCTTCTAATTTATCTTCAATTTGAGTGTTTTTTTTCTTAGGCAGGGTTACTGTTTCAGGTTTGTTTTCTGGAACGTTATCTTTTTTTGGTGCGTCAAAAATATCATCAAATGTATCGTCTTCAAGGGTTGTTAGTTTTGCTGCCATCTGTTTTATATCAGTAGCGCTCTTTACTTGATTTGAAGCGTCAAGAAGCTCTTTTTTATATGCCAATGCTTCATCTTTTATGCTTTTTACTTGCATCTCTTCTTCTATCGTGTTTTTCATAGTGTTGATAGTGTTTTTAGTGCTTCTAAAAAATTTAGCAATTTGAACCATAGCCTCTGGCAATTTGTCAGGACCAAGAAAAAGAATAGCGATAACAGCGATAATAATAATTTCAGTAAAACCCATACCAAACATAAACAATCCTCAAATTATAGTGAAGCAGGATTCTAACTAAAAAATAATTAATCTATGATATAAACAGGGCAATCTCATCTGCAAGTAGATAATCAGTGTTATAAAAGGTATCATTTTTAAATATAAGTTTTTTTTCATTAACTAAAAGGTTAGCACGTTGAAGCTCTTTTTCATTTAGTATATTTATCGATATTCCAACACAAGAGCGTAAACCTAAAAATATCTGTTCAATCTTTTTATCCTCTTGGCTTAAAGATTCTGTTTTAATCAAAGTTGGATTGCTTATGTACTCATCAACATCTGAAGTTGGGTAGTATCTTTGCAATCCAAGCTTGCCAACAGCACCGCTACCAAGCCCAATATACTCTTTATAAAGCCAATACCCAAGGTTGTGAGTACTTTTATAAGTACCAAAGTTGCTTATTTCATACTGCTCAAATCCATGGCTTTTTATATTTTTAAATAGCCACGAAGTGAGAGTTAATCTCTCTTTTGACATATAAGGTTTTGATTCAAATGGGGTTTTTTCTTCAATTGTTAGTGCATATGCGCTGATATGGTTAATTGGAAGAGAAAAAGCCGTGTCTAAATCATGCTTTAATAGCTCTTTTGTATCGCCAAGTGTTGCATAAATAAGATCAAGAGAAATATTTTCAAAACCTACTTTTTTAGCATTTAAAACTGCCTCTTTAGCTTGAGTTGCACTGTGTGCACGGTTAAGAATTCTGAGTTTGTCTTTGTCAAAACTTTGAACTCCAAAACTTATACGATTTACCCCAAGCGCGTACATTCCCTCAAGCCACTCGTAAGTGGCACTATTTGGATTTGCTTCACTTGTTATTTCTATATCAGCCATAAAATATGGCTTTAGTGTTTCAAAGATAGTTTTGTAGTGCTTTGGTTCAACAGTAGAAGGGGTTCCTCCACCGATAAAAACGGACTCGATAGAGTTTTCTTTAACATCAAATCGCTTAAGTTCAAGCTCAAGTTGAGTTGATAAAGCTTTCATGTAGCTCTCTTTTAGATGAAACTTATCAACATAAGAGTTAAAGGCGCAGTAAGAGCATTTAGAATCGCAAAATGGAATATGAATATATAGTAGCAAGTGGCTTCTCCCTAAGATGAAAATTATAGCTTTTTTTTCACTTTTTATTATTATTCATATTTAAAGTGATGTATGATAATGTTTTATAAAATAAATTGATAATAAGTAGCTATTTTGAATGATGTAGTAACAATAGAAGAGAACCTCTTAAAACTAGGAAAACTCTATGCAGATGGTGATGAAAAACAAAAATATGCGATAGCGACACTACTGGAAGAAATTTTAAGCTGTAAAAGCATCAGTGATATCCATCTGCAAATTGATAAAATAGATGAAGCAACCAATCTGCCAAACAGAGAAGCTCTTATGAAAGATATAGTGGTGCTTCAAGATGAAGCAATGCTTATCATGCTTCATATAAATCAGCTAGAGCCAATTAAGCAGTTGTACGGTTTTGAAATTGCTAGAGAAGTCATAATCGATAAAAGCAAAAAACTACAAGATATGATTACGGAAGAAAATGTCACTCTCTATAGTTTAAACCTTCAAAAATTTGCAATTCTTGTAAAAAACAGAACTCTTTTTGAAAAATATCTCTCTATCTTGAACTATTATATTTTTAATAATATGGACAACAATCTTTTTTGTACTACAAATGGAGAAGAGATAATCTCTGATTTTACCGCAGGTATCTCTTATGGAAATGAGCATTTGCATCATATGGCAAATGTAGCACTTCAAGAGGCTATTTCTCTAAAGGAGAGATATAGAGTATATGAAAATGACCCAGAATATATTTTTTCAAGAAAAGCAGTTTTAAATAAGCATCAAGTTTATAAAGAAGCCTTGCATAATGGCTGCATCGTGCCTTATTTTCAGCCGATTATAGATGCAACTGATGGGTCTGTTACAAAGTATGAAGCACTAGCAAGATTAAAACTTTTTGATGGAACAATTATTACCCCGTATGATTTTTTAGATGCAGCAATTGAGGACAATACTTTTGAATTTTTTACAAGACAGATGATGCAAAAAGTCTTTCTTATCTATGAAAAATGTAGTGCTGAAATATCTATTAACTTGACATATAAAAATCTAAAATCTCAAAGTATGCTCGATTATATAAAAAATAGATTAGATAAATATGGCGGAGATAGAATCACTTTCGAGATAGTTGAGACTGAAGAGATAGATGACTATGAAGTTGTAGAGAAGTTCATTGAGATGATTAAAGAGTATGGCAGTAAAATATCTATTGATGATTTTGGCTCTGGATACTCTAATTTTACAAACTTGATAAAACTACATATAGATTTTTTAAAAATAGATGGGACACTTGTAAGTAAGGTTTTAGTAGATGAAAAAGCAAAGTTTATGGTTAAAGGACTTATAGAGTTTTCAAAGAAAATAAAAATTAAAACAGTTGCAGAGTTCGTAAGCTCATATGAGATAGCTGAGTGTGTTAGAGAGCTTGGCGTTGATTATTTTCAAGGATATTACTATGGAGAGCCAAAAGAGGCTCTTTTTTATGGGTTAGAATAGAGAAAAACTCTATTGAGATAGATTATTTAGAGTATGTATGATGTCATCCATTTTGTTACTTATTAGGCTAACTTCACTTGAAATGTCATTTACCTCTCTAGCGTTTCTGTTTAGTGCATCTGAACTCTCAGAAATTGATTGAATGAGAATATTTGTTGTCGCAGAAGTCTCAGCAAGGCTTTTTTGAGTTCTCTCAGCTAGTTTTCTTACCTCGTCTGCAACAACAGCGAATCCACGTCCATGCTCTCCAGCACGGGCTGCTTCGATAGCCGCATTTAGTGCTAAAAGATTTGTTTGCTCGGCGATATCACCGATAGTCGCTAAAATAGTTTTTGTCTCATTAGCGTTAGTTACTAAAGTTTGTAGGTTCTCAACCATATCATCCTCTTTTTGAGCAACATTATGGATTCTGTTTACTGTATCGTTTATCATACTCTTTAGATCTTTAACAGTTGAGTTTGTGATAGTTGAGATTGTATCATTGAGTTTTTTAGATGATTCAACAATTGTTTTTTGACTATCTCTGTTTTTTGTCTCCATAGTTTGAAGGGCTTGACCAAGTTCATTTATATTGTTTAATAAATCTGCCATTTTAGCTTCTACATGTACATCACTTCTTGTCGCGAATAGACCTTGTGAGAACTTTTGAAGTGTATTTATAGCGATGTCAAGATTCTCTTCTGATGAATCAAGCATGTTGTTTAGGCTGTTTCTAAGTACATGAACATAAGGAGTTTTTGAATCAGATGCTATTCTACAAGAGAAATGCCCTTTTGCAACTTTGTCTGTTAGAAGAACCATCTCACCAGCTACTCTTGTATCTTCAAGCACAGATGCCTGATATGTTGTTACAATTTTATTGAAGTTTTTTTCAGCTTCATTTGGAGTGTTTTCATCAATTTTTATCTTATTTCTCTTAAACTCCATCATTTCTATAAGCTCTAATCTCTTTTGATTAAGAAGATTTGTTGTTGATGTAGAGCTTGTTTTCATATTTGTTGCAATTACAAGTATAAACCCTATAACAGCTACTGCAACATGCGCAAGAGTATTGTCTGTTAAAAACAGAGAAGCGATTAAAATTGAAAAAGTTAATGTAACGATTATGTTTTTTATGTTGTTATTCATCTGGATTTCCTATCTTAATGTTTTGTATAGCGCTTCGGCTTCTTGGATTTCTTGATCTGATGGCTTTCTTCTGCAAGAGAGGTAAGTTTGCTCTTTTCTTGTAGTGTCATACATCGGATAAACTGTTGCATAAACCCAGTAAAATCCGCCGTCTTTAGTCATGTTTTTAACATAACCGCTCCAGATTTTTCCATTTTTAACGCTCTCCCACAAGTCCTTAAAAGCTGCTTTTGGCATATCTTTATGACGAACTACATTATGAGGTTTTCCAACCAACTCTTCAAGTGCATAACCTGCAACTTTACAAAAATCATCATTTGCAAATAGGATAATACCCTTAGCGTCAGTTTGCGAGACTAAAAAATCATCATTCTTCAAGACATACTCTTTCATTATTTACTCTTTTTTTGGAATATGTCGCAATTATAGCATGTAAAATAAATATTGGGTTGTGAATTAGTTTATTTTAATACCATCTTTTGTACAATTGCACCAATATTATATGAAGTGAAACTATGACAAAAAAAGATTTATATCGTCCTAATGTTGCGATGATTATCGTCTCAAGTTCTTATCCTTTATCAAGAGAAATTTTCCTTGCACAAAGAAATGATATGCTTGATGTTTGGCAATTTCCACAAGGCGGAATAGATGCTGGAGAAGAGATTCAAGAAGCACTATTTAGGGAGCTAAAAGAGGAAATAGGCACTGACAATGTAGAAGTTATAGCTGAATTTCCTGAGTGGATATCTTATGATTTTCCGCCAAAAATAGCTCAGAGCATGAAGCCTTTTATAGGACAGACGCAGAGATATTTTTTGGTAAAACTACACGCTGATGCTGTGATAAATATAGAGACTGCTGAACCTGAGTTTCGTGAGTATAAATTTGTAAGCGTAGATGAAGCGTTGAGCCTTAGTGCTAGTTTTAAAAAAGATGTTTATGAGAGTGTTATAACTTATTTTAAAAAAGAGGGATTATTGTAGATGTTGATAGTTCAAAAATTTGGCGGAACAAGTGTTGGTGATTTAGAGCGAATCCAAAATGTAGCTTTTCGTGTCTCTGAGACGAAAAAAGCTGGAAATGATGTTGTTGTGGTTGTTTCTGCAATGAGTGGAGAGACAAATAAACTTGTAGCGTACGCAGAGCATTTTTCAAAAAACCCTGCACGTGGCGAAGTTGATATGTTGCTAAGTTCTGGCGAGAGAGTAACTGCTTCACTTTTGGCAATTGCCATTAGCGAGATGGGATTTCCTGCTGTTTCTATGAGTGGAAGAAAAGCTGGAATCGTAACGGACAATATTCACACAAAAGCTCGTATTGAAGAGATAGACCCAACCGCAATGAATAAGGCCATACAAGATGGAAACATAATTGTTGTTGCTGGTTTTCAAGGTGTTTCTCAAGATGGAAATGTAACAACACTTGGACGTGGTGGAAGTGATTTAAGTGCTGTTGCGATAGCAGGAGCAATAAAAGCTGACTTATGCGAAATATATACTGATGTAAGCGGAATTTTTACAACTGATCCCCGTATTGAGCCAAAAGCAAAGAAGCTGGATAAAATCTCTTATGATGAGATGTTGGAACTTGCCTCTCTTGGGGCAAAAGTGCTTCAAAACCGCTCTGTAGAGTTAGCAAAAAAATTAAATGTAAATTTAGTAACAAGAACAAGTTTCTCAAATGAAGAGGGAACATTAATAACGAAGGAAGAAAATATCATGGAAAAACCATTAGTTAGCGGAATAGCATTAGATAAAAATCAAGCACGTGTTTCATTAGTAGGCGTAAAAGACAGACCAGGAATTGCGTCTGACATCTTTACAAAATTATCAAACAACAACGTAAATATAGATATGATAATTCAAAATGTAGGACATGACGGTAAAGCAAATATAGATTTTACTGTTCCTGTTAGTGACTTAAATGACGCAAAAAAAGTTATGGATTCATTTGTAAAAGAGTCTGAGGTAGATGAAGTCTCTTATGATGAAAATATCTGTAAAGTCTCTATCGTAGGCGTTGGCATGAAGTCTCACACTGGCGTCGCTGCAAAAGCCTTTTCGGTAATGGCTGCTGAGAATATAAACATAAATATGATTTCTACTTCAGAGATAAAAATCTCTATGATAATTGCTGAAAAGTATGCAGAACTATCTGTTAGAGCGCTTCATAGTGCTTATGAGTTAGATAAGTAATGAATAATTTTATTCTCTACTTTGTCGAGGAGGCATGAGTAGCATGTCAGAATTTTCGCAGTGGAGTTTAGATGCTATAAGAAAAGAGGGCGGTTGTTTTAGTTGGCTAGAAGAGCAACGCTTTGACTGGACAACGACAACTTCCCAAGCTTTAGAGCAGATTCTTAATGGTAAAACAATTATTTTAATTACTGATGAGAAAAGAAAGTGGTTTGAGACCTATATTTTAGATTTTTTAAACTCTTTGCAGGTAGATAGACCTCTTTTACCAATAATAAGCATAGATAGCGTTTATAGACACTACAACAGTATAAATGGCGGAGAGATGATAGATATAGTTGAGGATGTTATCTCTTTGGCGCATAAAGATGATTATTTCTACTGGTACATAGGTAGAGGAGATGATAAGAGAGCTGATATTGCCAAGAGAAAAGATTCAAGCTATTTTTGGATTTTTGATGAAGAGTATTTAAATGCACTGCACTTAAAGTCTTATGATAAACTCTTAGATATTAAGCTTCTTCAACTATATCGCCTCTTTAATGCCTCGCTAAATGCAGCGATGTTTGGAGAAGTTGATGTTGGAGTCTGATTTTACAAAGAGTCACATTGTAATTACATCAGACATAGAAGCAGAATTTGAGAGATTAAATGATGTGCTAAAACCAAACAGAGTGGTTGGTTTTATAACAGAAGATGAGTTTAAAATAGAACATGCAAGAGCAGCAATTGCAGAAGCATACATTAGTGAATCTCAAACAAAATATATCATCCTTGGATCAAGCAATTTTAATGCAGTTTCACAAAACTCCCTTCTCAAAGTCCTTGAAGAACCTCCTAGAAATATAGAATTTATCATCTTGTCTAGCTCAACATCAAATCTTCTTCCAACAGTTCGCTCAAGATTACCTATCTTTAAGGGCAAAAAAGAGCACAAAGTTTATGAGATAGAGTTTAGTCTTGCACGAATAAATTACAGTGATATTTTTGAGTTTTTAAAAAAAGTTGCAAAATTAAAAAAGAGTGAAGCAAAGAGTCTTGTTGAAGCACTCTACCACAGAGCAACCGTTGTTGATGAGCTGATACTTACAAAAATGCAACTTGAAAATTTTGACAGAGCATATAGGCTCTTAGAGTTAAATGCAAGAGCACAGAGCGTTTTTGCTCTTATCTTGATGAGTTTTGCAGGAGATAAAAATGCAGCTTGAACTTTTATCTAACGAGATAGATATAAAAAAATATCTTAGAAATCTAAATGTTGATAGTGGCGGAGTCTCTATTCTTGGCTCAAAAGCTGAACATTATATTGTACTAATTAGAGATTTACATGTAGGTGGCGCAAATATATTAAAACAAGATGCGCTTAGTGTCGGCGCAGATTTAGCAGTGCCTCGTGGAACGGTTGTCGCACAAACACCTTATGTTGATGCAATTTTGATAGCTACTTCAAGAGAGTTGGAAAAACTCTCTAAAAAAGAGTTGGCACAACCTTTTGGGCTAAGTGAAGTAGCAAAAAAGCTACAAGATATTTTAAAGATAAAAAGTGATTCAAAAGCCCAAGTAATGGGCATTATCAACGCTAACGATGATAGTTTTTTCTCAGATTCAAGATTTAGTGACAAAGAAGCAATAGAAGCTATTAAGAAGATGATTGATGATGGTGCAGATATTATAGATATAGGTGGAGTCTCTTCAGCACCATCTGCTAAAGTTGTATCTAAAGAGGAAGAGCTAAGAAGAGTAAAACCAATTCTTGATCTAATACAATCTCAAAAACTCTATAAAGAGGCGCAATTTAGCATAGATAGCTATGAGCCTTTAGTTATTGAGTATGCCCTAAAATGTGGCTTTAGAGTTGTAAATGATATTACAGGGCTCCAAAGTGATGAAGTTTGCAGACTTTGTGCAAGTAATGGGGCAAGAGCAATTATCATGCATATGCAAGGAACACCACAAACTATGCAGGATAAACCAGAGTATGAAAATATTTTGAGTGATGTTTATACTTTTTTTGAACAAAGAATAGAGAAGGCCAAATCTTTAGGAGTAAAAGATATAGTCTTGGATGTTGGAATAGGATTTGGAAAAACGTTAGAGCACAATTTGATGCTCATAAAAAATCTAAAACATTTTAAAACTCTTGGGTATCCTTTATTGGTTGGCGCTTCAAGAAAATCGATGATTGATAAAATTTCGCCCTCACATGCTAGTGAGAGACTGGCAGGAACGTTGGCCATTCATCTTGAAGCTGTAAAAAATGGAGCTTCTATGGTTCGAGTTCATGATGTTTATGAGCATGTACAAGCGCTTAAAATAAAAAAAGCACTAGATGAGATTTAGAGTAGATAACGCTTTATATAGAACAAACTCTATTTCTACCGCTATTTTTTGCTTCATAGAGGGCATCGTCTACTCTTTTTAGCATATCAATGCTTTTATCTTTACTGTTGTATGAGACAACACCGATACTAGCCGTTACATGCACTACATGCTCAAACTTGTGTTCATCCACTGTTTTTCTTATTCTTTGAGCAATCTCTTCTGCTGCTTCAAGTGAGGTATATAAAAGCAGTACCATAAACTCCTCTCCGCCAACACGACCAAAAACATCGCTATCTCTTAAGCACTCTTTTGCAAGTTTTGTTATTTCGATAATGACATAATCGCCAACATGATGGCCATAGTTGTCATTTATCTTTTTAAAGTAGTCAATATCAAGCATAATCAAAGAGAGCTCTACGCTGGAGCCTTTATATTTATCAAGCGTAGCGTTAAATTGATTTAAAAAAGAGTAGCGGTTATTTATTTTGGTTAGAGAATCTGTGTTTGCAAGTTTTCTCATCTTCTCATACGCACCTTTAAGCTCAGTTGTTCTTGTATCAACCTTTTGTTCGAGATGTTCATTTAAGAGTAGTAGCTCATCTGTTTTATGTTCAATATCACTTTTAAGCTGAGCAAATCTTTCTTGAAGTTTATTTGATATAAAAAATGCAATCAACAAAGATAGAGATACAAATATTAGAGAGTAAATTTTCATAAGGTTTAGCTCTTTATTGTTCATAGCCTCAAGTTCTCTTTTTTTCTCATTTGCGATAGCATTTATCTCTTTTATATAAAAACCACTTCCTATCATTAGATTTGTATTTGGAATTGCTTCAAAGTAGGACATTTTCTCTTCAATCTGCCCATTCATAGGGTTTACCCAGTTATAAGAAGCAAAGTTTTTACCTTCTACTTTTATGCTCTGTATAAGTTTTTGTGCTACTTCTCTATCATTTTTATTTGGCGAATCTAAAAAGTTTTTTCCTTCTAGTTGTGGGTTTTGAGAGTGAAGTATGATGTTTCCATCCATGTCATAGATGAAAAAGTAGTCATTTTTACTTTTATTTATATTGCGAAGTATCGTAATGGCGCTTTGCTCTATCTCTTTTTTAGTAATATCCAAGTACTCACATGAACCTAGATACCAATTATAAATTTTAAAGTCTTTTACAAATGCCAACTGTTTATATTGTGTTTTTGGGTCTTTGTTAGCTCTTGTAAATGTATCCCATAAAAATCCTTCACCAACACTATTTACGATAGCTATCTCTTCTTTAATTATAAATCGTCCAGTTGCGTCTTGAAAGTCTATAATGCTCTGTCCCTCTTTATGTTTTAGATACTCAGGAGCAAGTGTAAACACACCATTTTTGTCTAAAATAAAGATAAAACTCTCTCCATCATTCCACGTCATAGCACGAAGAACATCAATAATCATCTTTTTTATTTCAGCATCGTTTTTAGTATTTTTATTTTGATTATAGATATGTGAGCCTATCATAAAGGCTTTGTTTACTCTTTCACCAACTTTATCTTTTAACTTCTCTTTAATTGTTGAATTCTCATAGTTTAAAATCTCAACTGCCATTTTAACTTTTGAAATTGTGTTATCTTTTTCTTTTAGGATTAGCTCTTGTTTGAGGTTTTTGGTGCTGTTGTTAAAGATGTCTTCACTGTGTGAAATGCTCATATAGAAAAAAAGAAATACGACTACAGGAATGACTACAATGGGAGTAAAAGTGATAAATCTAATAAGATTTTTCTCATTCATTTGAAATTCTTTACAGTGGTATCTATAGAGAGTATTTCAATAGTTATCAAAGAAAAAGATTAAAGTTCTTTAATATTATAAAAATAGCTTAAATATACTCTCTTTAGTAACAAAAAGTAACGTTAGAAGGATGGTGGAGCTATATATCGACCTTTAACAAAACGACAGCCATCCCCTTTTGGAAATAGCTTAACTCGCTCAATCCATATCGTGTTATTTGTAGAGCTGAGCGATATGTTTGCCTTTTTAGAGTCTATCTCAACAACAGTTCCGCAGTTTGTTTGAACTCCAACTTGAAGATTGTTTCTAAAAAGCTTTAGTTTTTTTGCATAATCATCAATACTGTTTTGCTCTTTTTTTGCAAGATAGAGATTGTCTCGCTCTAGTTGTTGTTCACTTTTTTTATACTTATCTTGGTAATTTCTTTTCAGTGCTTGAGCATCTTGCTTCTTTTTCTCATCTGCATCTTTTAAATTTTGAAGATTTTGAAGCGCTAGCAAGAGGAGAGGCTTTGCTTCTTCATAGTCGGCATAAGTTATTACAAACTCATTAAAATCTTCAATTGTGTTTGCTGTATGAAAAATCTCTTCACACTGTGCATACTTAAATATGTTTTTTTTGCTCTCAATCGCTTCATAGAGGTTTGTATCGCTTATGGCTTGATTTATCAAACTTTTGCTTACATATTTGTATTTTTTAGAATCTTTGCTCATATTGTTAAAATAATCACTAAGATTTTTTGCTTTTGAGTTAAGTGATAAAGCACTTGAACATGGAGTGTAAGAAGCAGTTATGTTTGAATCATCACATAGATATTCATTTCCTCGTTCTGGCTTGATGTCAGAATCAAAAAGTGGGTAAACATTGCTATAAGTTTGTGTTACAAGAAGAAGCTCTTGATTTTTGTGGAGTCTTTTTAAAAAAGGCTTATCTTCTATTTGAAGAATTTTCCATTTTTGTTTACTTTTTTGGATAAGAACAAAATAGTAACCGCTCACAGGAGCATAATCTATTTTTGATTGTGGTAATTTTGTAGGTGCTCTTAGAGCTTGTTGTTGTGAAGAACATCCAGAAATAAACAAAGAGAGTATAAGCGCATAAAACATAGTTTTGTAAAGCACGAGGTACCTTTTAAATAGTGGTTTGGGGTTTTTGAAGTGTGGCTCTCACACGAGATGTGTGAGAGTGTACAAAGTTACTCTATCTCTGCGTCGATAACGTCATCGTCGCTTTTTTTCTTTGAAGTATCAGCTCCGCCTTGTTCGCCTTGCTCATTTTTATACATCTGCTCAGCCATTTTATGACTCGCTTCAGTTAGAGTTTTTACTTTAGCTTCAATCTGCTCTTTTGTAGCATTTGCGTCTTTTAGAACATCTTTAAGTTCAGATATCGCAGTCTCAATTTTTGCTTTTTCTTCAGCTTCAAGTTTCTCACTCATCTCGCCTAATGATTTTTCAGTTTGAGCGATTAATGCATCAGCTTGGTTTTTAAGTTCAACTAGCTCTTTTCTTTTTGAGTCTTCAGCTTTATGAAGTTCAGCATCTTTAACCATTTTGTTAATCTCTTCTTCGCTTAGTCCTGAAGAACCACTGATTGTGATTGATTGAGACTTGCCTGTTCCTTTGTCGGTTGAGCTAACAGTTAAAATACCGTTTGCATCTATGTCAAATGTTACTTCAATTTGAGGTACACCTCTTGGAGCTGCTGCAATGTTTCCTAGTTCAAATAGTCCTAGAGATTTGTTATCTTTTGCAAACTCTCTCTCACCTTGAACAACTGAGATACTAACAGCTGGTTGGTTGTCTTCTGCTGTTGAGAATACTTGAGATTTTTTAACAGGTATCGTTGTACCTTTCTCAATTATCTTAGTAGCAACACCGCCTAAAGTCTCGATTCCAAGAGATAGTGGAGTAACATCAAGAAGAAGAACATCTTTAACATCTCCTCTTAAAACACCACCTTGGATAGCTGCACCAGCGGCAACAACTTCGTCAGGGTTTACGCTTTTGTTTAGAGTTTTTCCACCAAAGTAATCAGATACCATTTTTTGAGCAAGAGGAACACGAATTGATCCACCAACCATGATAATCTCTTTGATAGCGCCATTTTCTAAGCCAGACTCTTTCATAGCAGTTTTGATATGACTGATTGTCTCTTCGATTAGTTTTTCAATCATACTCTCAAATTTAGCACGAGTAAGTTTGATAACTAAATGTTGTGGTCCAGCTTCTGTCATAGTGATAAATGGTAGGTTTATCTCTGTTTCAGTAGAACTTGAAAGCTCTTTTTTAGCATTTTCTGCTGCATCTTTTAGACGTTGAAGAGCCATTTTGTCGTTTTTAAGATCAATACCGTGTGTATTTTTAAACTCACTATTTAAGTAGTCAACGATTTTGTTGTCAAAGTCATCTCCACCTAAAAATGCGTTTCCATCAGTTGAGAGAACTTCAAAAGTTCCGTCACTAATCTCTAAAACAGTAACGTCAAAAGTTCCGCCCCCTAGGTCATAAACAAGTACATTCTCATCAGCTTTGCTCTCTAAACCATACGCAAGTGCAGAAGCAGTTGGTTCGTTTATGATACGTAAAACATTAAGTCCTGCGATAGTTCCTGCATCTTTTGTTGCTTTTCTTTGTGCATCGTTAAAGTAAGCAGGAACAGTAATAACTGCGTCAGTTACAGTTGAGCCGATGTAAGCTTCAGCATCTTCTTTTAATTTTGAAAGAATTTTTGCTGAAATCTCTTGTGGAGTGTAGATTTTACCAGCTACATCAACAGCCGCCATTCCATCTTTGTTTACGATATTGTAAGTTACTTTATCGTGTGCAGCTTTTGCGTTTTCTTCGCTCATCATAAGACCCATAATTCTCTTGATTGAAGAGATAGTTTTGTTTGGATTTGTGATTGCTTGACGTTTTGCAGGGTCTCCTACTAAAACCTCACCTTTGTCTGTAAATGCAACAATTGAAGGAGTTGTATTTTTTCCCTCTTTGTTAGGGATGATTTTTGCTTCTCCGCCCTCATAAACTGCTACACATGAATTTGTTGTTCCTAAATCTATACCTATTACTTTACTCATTTTTTTGTCCTTAATTTGATTTTATAAAATAAAATAAAATGAAGGAAACCTCCATCTTATTTGTCGCAAAAGGAACAAGTCCCTTTTGCTTTCGCTAGCCGCTAAGGCACTAAAGCTTGACACTTTCGTGTCAGATTTGATTTTATTTCAACTTTTATGTAAAACTATATGAACGAATGTTAATTCGCTACAACTACCATTGCTTCACGCAAAGGACGTTCTTTATACTTATATCCAGTTTGGAAAGTTTGAACGATTTGTCCGCTCTCTACTGTATCGCTATCAACACTTTGTATAGCATTGTGAATATTTGGATCAAATGGTGCGTCGTGTGCAACCATAGTTACTCCATGTCTCTCTAGCGCCGTGCTAAGTTGTTTTAGAGTTAGCTCAATGCCCTCTTTTAACTTTTCAAGATGCTCTGCAGAATCTACAATTGATGCAGAAGATGAGATGGCCATATGCAGAGCGTCCATAACTGGAATCATATCTTTTGCAAACTTCTCATTTGCATACTCTACTGCTGTATATTTCTCTCTCTCTAATCTCTTTTTGATGTTGTCAAAATCCGCATGTACTCTTGCATACGTATCTTTTAGAGAAGTCAACTCCTCTTGCAAAAGGTCAAACTCATTTACGATAGCCTCTGCTTCTGCAGCAGCTTCGCTTGTTTGTGGAGTCTCCTCTTTTGTTACTTGAGTTTCACTTTGAAGCTCTTCTTTATTTTCTTGTGACATAGCTGTTAAATTACTCCTTTTTAAAAGATAGCACAATTATACATATTGAGTGTAACAATGTCAAGTAAAAGCTAAATATATAGCATCAATAAACTTTAGTCTATCGTTATCAAGTTTCAAGTTACTAACGATATATAATTATATAGTATTATTGGAAATATAAAATTATTGGAGATAGTATGAAATATTTAGCTTGGATAGGCGCTTTTCTAGCCTTTTTGGTCGTAACTCTATATATAGTTGCCTTTACACCAGTTGGAAATGCTTTACTTAAGCCTATGGTAGAGGCAAAGATACAAGAGCAGACAAAAGTGGATAGTAAGTTAGAGACTTTCTCGCTTAGTATGAGTGATTTTGAGATAGTACTAGAGCTTGATAAAGGCAATTTGATAATTGCAAAAGGCGGTTACTCTATCTTTGCAAAGTCATTTGATGCTAGCTATGAGATAAATTTTAAAAACCTAAAAGCTTTAGAGCCGATTTTAAATATGCCACTAAATGGAGCATTTAACACAGATGGTACTATAAAAGGTGATTTAGCTTTTATGAAGATAGATGGAAAAAGCAGTGTGGGGGATGGTGATACATCTTATAGCGTTGAACTTAGTGATTTAAATCCAACTTCAATTATTGCAAATATGAAAAATGCTTCTCTTGCGTCACTGCTCTATCTTGGCGCTAAAAATCCATACGCAACGGCAGATATTAACCTTGATATAAATCTTAAAAATATAACTCCTCACAAGCTTGATGGAGAGATAAAGCTCTCTACTAAAAATGGAACTATAAATCCAGAGTTTATGAAGAGTGACTTTAATGTAACGATTCCAAAAACATCTTTTAATATGAACCTTGATGCAAAACTCAAAGGTGATGATTTAGAGTATAGCTATGATTTAGCATCAAATCTTTTCAAGATAGAGAGCTCAGGAAAGCTTATTCCAGAGCCATTTAAGGCTGATTTGAAGTACGCACTTGATATAAAAGATTTGGAAGTACTAAAACCTATCACGGGTGCAGACATCAGAGGGGCACTAAAGTTAAATGGAACGCTAAGCGGAGATAAAGAGAAGCTAGTAGTTCGTGCAAACAGTGATGTTGCAGCTTCACAAACTACTATCGAGGCTTTGCTAAAAGATTTTGTACCAACATCGCTAAGAGCAAAAATTACCAATCTTGATGTTGCAAAACTTCTATATATGATAAAACAGCCACATTATGCGGATGCGCTTTTCTCAGCGGAAGCAGATATTAGCGATGCAAGAGCAGACTCACTTAAGGGCGAAGTAAAGAGTTCTATTGCAAATGGAGTGTTTGATTCTGCTTATCTAAGTAAAGAGTATGCGTTCTCATCACTTATGCCAAAGAGCACATTTAATGCTCAGACTACCACTGTCTTAAAGGATGGTGTTGCTGATACAAAGGTAGATTTTAACTCAAACCTTGCAAATCTTGATATAAAAAGCGCTAAGTTTAATATAAAAGATGGCTCACTTAAGAGCGACTATGTGGTTGATATAAGTGATTTAAATAGTTTATATTTTGTGACAAATCAGCATATGAGAGGTGCATTCGCAGCAAAGGGAGAACTATCTAAAACCAAAGATTTAGATTTTACGCTTTTCTCAAACGTATCTGGTGGAAAGCTGGATGCCAAACTTCATAATGATGACTTTAGTGCAAATTTAAGTGATATAAAGACAACCAAACTTCTATATATGTTAATGCACCCAGAGGTAGTTGATGCTACATTAAATGCGAAGGTAAATTACAACTTAGCGCAAAGCAAAGGTGTTTTTGATGGCGATATTATAAATGCAGTGTTTGCAAAAAATCAGACATTTGACTTAATCAAACAGTTTACAAAAGTTGATATGTATAGAGAAAACTTTAATGGAAAAGTTGGTGCGAACATCAACAAAGAGAATATCTTGGCTTCTCTTGATATGCGCTCAAAAGAGACATCTATCAAAACTAAAGATACAAAACTAAATACAAAAACAAATCAAATGAACTCTGATTTGACTATTGTTATAAAAAATGACACTGTTAATGCAAATCTAAACGGAGATATAAACTCTCCAAAAGTGAGTATAGATTTGGAGAAGTTTTTAAAATCTGAGACAGGTAAAAAAGTAGTAGAGAAAATTGATAAACTATTTAAGAAACTGTTTTAAAAAGTTCCTCTTTTAAGACTAAATGAGGCTCTGGCTTAGAGATATAGTAACCTTGCATATAATCTATATCTAAGAGCAGAAGCTTCTCGTAGACCTCTTTAGAGTGAACAAACTCAGCGATTGTCTGCATATTGCTTTGAGCGGCAAAGTGGACAATACTCTTTACTACTTTAAAATCTTTACTGTTTATATCTATATTTTTTATCAAAGAGCCATCAATCTTTAAGAAATTTGCTTCAATGTCTATAACGCTTTTAAAGTTTGAATAGCCACTTCCAAAATCATCAATAGATACTTTTGCTTTGAGTGAGTGAAGAAGATGAATCTTCTGTTTGAAGAGTTCAATATTTTCAATCTCATCACTCTCAAGTATCTCAAAAGTTACCCTAGAAGCTAAATTATGGTTTGATTTTAGTGCTTTTACTATACTATCTTCAATATCTGGATGAATTAAATCTGAGAAATTTATATTTATACTTACAAGTTTTTGGTTATCTTTAAATTTATCAAAAACAGTAGATAAAACTCTTTGTGTAAGTTTATAGTGTACATTTGTAAGCTTTATTTGTGGCATAAAGCTCATAGGCATAATAACTTTTCCATCTTTAGAAATAATACGAACAAGCGCTTCATACTTAAATATCTCTCCAGTATGATGGCTATAAATTGGTTGATAATGACATGTGACTCTATCTTCAGCAAGAGCCTCTTTTACAAAGCTTAAATATTTTGAAGAGGATGATGATGAAGAGTGGCTGTTTAGCTTCTCATCATAAACAACAACTCTGTTTCTGCCACTTCTTTTTGCTTCATAGAGCATTTTATCAGCTATCTTTATAGCCTCTTGAAGGTTTTTCTCAAGTGAGGGGTGTTTATGTATACCGATAGAGAGCGTTACTTTTATATCATCTCCATCATATGAAAAGTTCTCTTTAGCGACATTAGCTCTTATTCTCTCGCAAATGGTCATTTTTAGTTTTTCACTATCTCTATTGTTGATAAGAAGTAAAAACTCCTCTCCTCCATAGCGAATTAAAATATCGCTGTCTCTGATAGATTTTTTAAAGATTGTGCTTACATGAGAGAGTACATAATCTCCTGCTTTATGCCCATACGTATCGTTAATAACTTTAAATTTATCTAAATCAAGCATAGCTATGGAGTAGTTTTTAAGGTCTATAACATGCCCTATCTCTTCTAGGTAGTTTCTATTAAATGTGTTAGTAAGTGGGTCTGTAAAGATTTTCTTTTTTGTAATAAAGTAGTGAAATATCTGCACTAGCGTTATGCCCATAAATATAAATATAAAGATTGTAAGTATTGTAAAAAAAGCCTCTAAGGGTTTTATCGACTCTAGGATAATCGATTTTATCTCGGTAGTAAAATCTATGTTGAAAAGCCCTATAACAGCGCCGTTACTGATGATTGGATAGATATAAGTTATATAAATATTTTCAACATTTTTCTGCTTTACGGTTTGAGGTTCTTTTGTAGCATAGGCAAGATTGTACTCTTTTAAATCAATATCAAATTTTTGGTTGAAATTTGCCTTGTCTGTTTTTGAGGCATCAAGCAAAAATCTAAATTTATTCTCATCATCTTTATATAAAACATAGGAGTATTTTACATCGGAAGAGAGCATCATAGATAAAATATGTTCATACTTTTCTCTATTTTTTTTCTCTTCAAAAAAAGAGACTAAATCATTTTTAGTAGCTATTTGGTTGTTTTTGTATATATCTTCTTGTAAATTTTTTAAAACAAAAGAGATTTGCTCTATTTTGTGTTTTTCAATTCTATCAAATATATTCTCTTTTGCCCTTAAGATATCACTGTAGGTATAAGCTAAAAAAAGACCAAGAATAAAGAGTAGAAAAAATATTGTTAACTCTCTTCTCTTTACCATATTTTTTCCTCAAGATACATATCTAGTTGATTTGAGACTGAGATGTTTTGCTCTTTAGTTCTTGACTCAATGATTACTATATTTGGTCTGCCTTTTTTCCAAAACATTGAACCAAAACTTTTAGGAATCTCTTTTAAGAGCTCATAGTTAAGCACAAATATAGCTTTGTCACAAAAATCTTCTTTTAGATTTTTCTTATCTTCTAGCACTATTATTGAAGCCATATGGCACTTTTGAGTTGTTGAAAAATGGGCTTTGTTATCAAATTCGTGCAGTAGTTTTTTGTTGTCAGACCAGATTACTATCTTTTTGCCAAGGGAGATGTTTTTAAATATGTTTTCCAAAATCTCTACTTGTATAGTCTCTTTATTTTCGTTTGAAAAAAGAAAAAGTGCTAAAAAAATAGATAGAAAAAATATCTTCATCTAAAAAGTATACTCCATAGTTAAGATTACTCTTCTCTCAAGAGCGGGAATCATTGCGCCATTGATACTTGTCTCAATCGCCTTGTCAAAAATATTTTCGCCTTTTAGTTTTATGTCTATATTTTTGTTATAGTGGTGTATTATACCAGCGGTGTAGTCATAACCGCTCTTTACGTAAACCCCATCTATTCCAGTGTATGAAGATCTGTAAACAAGCTCATTATATATATCAAATCTTCCTACTGTTGTATAGAGCTGAAGCAGGGCTCCAGTATCTGAGGATAACATGGCATTTTCTTTAAATGCTTCGTAGTACTCCATAAATATTTTGTTTTCAGAGTCAAATTTATAAAGTGCATTAAAAAATATTTGTGAAAAATCAGAGTTTTGACTATTGTTGATATACATATTTTGTGTATGATCAAAAACAATACCGTTTTTTGATTTTGAAGCCCCACCTCCAACTGTTAGCGTTAGAGCATCTCTTTTGTACTCAACCTCTGCTTTTGCAACTTTAATATCGGAACTTTTTAAATTTGGGTTTGCGTTGTAGACTGGGGAGAAGGTTGTTTGAGTCATTATCGGATAAACATACCCTTTTTGGAAAAAAGTTTTTAGAGAGAACTCGCTGGAGAGTTTTGAGATATATGCAAGACGTAAAATATCTTGTTTGCTTGATTTTGTAAGATGATTTTTAAGATAGTCAATTTTTGCACCCAATGTAATTTGATTGTTGCTGTTTATATCGTAAGTATCTTCTAAAAAAAGCATATAAATATCAAGGTTTTTTGGACCAAGAACTATATCTTTTTCAATGCCATCAGTCTTAAAAGAGTCTAGAAAAAAAGTTTTTTGTTTTATTTGCGCACCATATAAAAAATTATTATCTCCGTAGGTATCACGTTTTCTTAAAAGTAAGTCATACGTAAGTGAACCAGATTTTATATCTAGTGCATTGGTTTGAGTAGTATCAAAGAGTCTTATCCCAAGAGAATCAGAATTTTTTACATCTAAGGTTTCGTATGTTGTAGAAAAGATTAACTCTGTATTTTGTGGCAGGTATTTTGTAAATTGGAGATAGCTGTGTTGCGCAACAAGTGAGCCATCCCCTATCGCCTTGCCAAATCCATTAAAAAGGTCATAATCCTCATGCGCAGATCCACCTTCAATGAGATAGTCATTTTTCTTTTCAAAATTAAAGTAGACTTGACCTCTGGCTCCATCCCTTGAGAGAGAGCTCCCATTTTTGTTTCTCTCTTTGTCATAGTTGTTTTTGCTTATATCAGCATTTGCCAAGTATGAGTACTCATCAAAACTTTGAGCGTCTATAACTTGTCCTCTTGTGCCGCCTTTTGAATCTGTTGAGAGTTGAACAACTGTTGCATTTTCACGAGAAGGATTTTTTGTATATAGTTTAATTACCATATTTCCAGACTCTCCGTGAAAGGCAATTGCATTTGAGGCTTGATAAATTTCTATATGGTCTATAAAGTTAAGTCCCATTTTTCCAAACTGTGCAAGACCTGTGCCAGAAGTGATTGATGTGAGTTCATAAGAGTTTATATATATTTTTACAGAAGACATTGTGCTCTCAGAGTAGGGGCTCTTTACAAGAGTAGTCGAACCAAATGTAGTGTTTTTTATGCTAAACATTTTAACAGTTTTTAGTACATCGCTAAGAGTATAAGCTTGCATTTTGTCCAAATCAGAGCGTGAAAATACTATAACATGTCCAGATTTTTCATCTTTAGTCTCTTTATGAAGCTCATTTGCTTCACGATATTTTGATAAAAGATCATTAAAGTTATTTTCATCAGAAACAAGTATAGAGATTAAGAGAGAAAAAATGGCAATAAACTTCAAAACAGACCTTCAATTCTTAAAATATACATAAGTATATATAGCAGTTGCTTATTTTATACTTGCATCAGCTAGGGCTAGACAGAAAATAGTATTTTTACCGTTGGCTTGTAATAGTGTAATCGCTTGTGTGAAGGTTGAGCCAGTTGTTACGATGTCATCAACTAAAATCAACTCGTTGCCTTGAACACTTTTAAACTCAAAATTTCTAGGATTTAACATTCTAAACTCTCTGCTTTTTCCAGAGTAACTCACTCTGTTTTTGGCTCTTAGTTTATTAAATTTTGGTGTTATAAAGTCGCTTTTTAGGGCTTTGTTTAAAATGGCTGTGTGTGAGTAACCAGAACTTAAGGTGTCATCTATGGCTAGTGAAATTATATGTTGTTCGTATGAGAATTGGGTGGCAAACTTTGCAAGAGAGTTTTTTGCCAAAATTTTAAAGATGTAGTAGCCTAAATCAGTATGTTTTGTATGAAGAAGATTTTTTATATCATCATATTTATAAAAGGAGATAACTTCTATATCTCCAAAGATTTTTCTTCTATAAATTGATGGGGTTAAAAAAGTAGTTTGACAATTGTTGCAGATATGTGAAAAAGATAAGTTTTCACACATCAAACAGCGCATTTTACTCTCTCTTAGTCCATTTTCAAAACAGACATAAATGCCTCTTGAGGAAGTTGCACTTTTCCGATTGATTTCATTCTTTTTTTACCCTCTTTTTGTTTCTCTAAGAGTTTTCTTTTTCTTGTAATATCTCCACCATAACACTTAGCAGTAACATTCTTGCCCATACTCTTTACGGTCTCACGTGCTATAACTTGAGAACCTAAAGATGCTTGAACGGCTACTTCAAAAAGTTGACGAGGTATAATCTCTTTCATGTTTTTAACTAAAACACGACCACGTGGAAGAGCTTGATTGCGAGGAACAACGATACTTAGTGCATCAACTGCCTCTCCAGCTACTTTTATGTCAAGTTTTACAAGGTCGCCAACTCTAAACTCAATCGGCTCATAATCAAAACTTGCATACCCTTTGGAGATTGATTTTAGTTTGTCATAGAAGTCCATTACAATTTCATTCATTGGTACTTCATACTCAAGCATAACTCTGTCTTGATTAAGGTAGGTCATTTTTGTTTGAATCCCACGCTTGTTTATAAGCAGAGTTATTATATTTCCAAGATATTCACTAGGAGTAATAACTGTGGCTTTTATATATGGCTCTTCAATTCTATCTATACGATTGACTTCTGGCAACTCTGAAGGATTGTGAACATGAATCTCTTCACCGTTGTGTAGATAAACTTTGTAAATAACAGATGGCGCAGAAGCAATCAGATCAAGATTGAACTCACGCTCAAGTCTCTCTTTTACAACTTCCATATGAAGCATACCTAAAAATCCGACACGAAAACCAAAACCAAGAGCTAAAGAGGTCTCTGGCTGAAAAGATAGAGAACTGTCATTTAGTCTGAGCTTATCAAGCGCATCACGTAAATTTTCAAATTCGTCAGTATCTATCGGATATATTCCTGCAAAAACAAAAGGCTTTGCTGGTTCATACTCTACAACAGGTTCGCACGTAGGGTTTTTGGCATCTGTAATAGTGTCTCCGACATTTACAACATGTACCTCTTTTAGTCCCAGTACTACTATGCCAATCTCTCCAGTTTTTATAACGGGAGTCTTTTTACGTTTAAGCGGATGCGGATACATCAAATCAAGAACTTGATGCTCTTCGCCATTACTCATAATTTTTACAAGTTGGTTTACTTTAATCTCGCCATCAAAAACACGAACAAGACCTAAAGCACCCAAGTACGGGTCAAACCATGAATCATATATAATAGCTTTTGTCGGAGCTTTTGGGTCTCCTACTGGAGCAGGTATTCTATCTACTATGGCATCTATAAGTGCGCGAATACCAACACCAGTTTTAGCAGATACCAAAACAGCATCTGTAGCATCTATGCCGATACTTGTCTCTATCTCTTCTGCTACTTTCATAGGGTCTGCAGCTGGTAAATCTATCTTATTGATTACGGGGATAAGCTCTAAATTGTTCTCCATAGCAAGATAAACATTTGCGATTGTTTGAGCTTCAACACCTTGAGCAGCATCAACGATTAAGAGAGCGCCATCACTTGAAGCAAGAGATTTGCTAACCTCATAAGAGAAGTCAACATGGCCAGGAGTGTCGATGAGGTTTAGAATATAGTGTTCACCATCTTTAACATAATCAAGTCTTACACTTTGAGCTTTTATGGTAATACCACGCTCTTTTTCGATGTCCATAGTGTCCATCATCTGTTTACCAAGTTCTCTCTCGCTTACCGAGCCACACTCTTGAATAATGCGGTCAGCCAAAGTGCTTTTTCCATGGTCGATATGTGCGATGATAGAAAAATTTCTAATGTTTTTCAATTAATTCCTTTAATTACGCAAAAAGACTATTTACGCTCTCATTGTGATAAACCCTGCGGATAACCTCTGCAAAAAGAGGTGCAACAGTTAAAACAATGATTTTTTTGTGAGGTTTTGACTCTAGCGTATTTGTGATGATGAGTTCATCTAATTCACCGTTTTCTATATTTTCATAAGCTTTTCCGCTAAGTACTGCATGTGTTGCACATGCCATAACAGAGGAAGCTCCCTTGTTTTTTAGAGCAGTTGCTGCTTTTACCATAGTTCCAGCAGTGTCAACCATGTCATCAATCATGATTACATCTTTACCCTCAACATCACCGATAATATTCATAACTTCGCTCTCATTGGCTTTTTCACGGCGTTTATCAACGATTACCATATCAAGTCCCATTCTTTGTGCAAAGTATCTTGCTCTTGCAACGCCACCAATATCTGGTGAGGCGATAATAGGATTTTTTAGGTTTTTGCTTCTGATGTAATTCTCAAAAGTTACAGAACCATAAAGGTTATCAACTGGAATGTTGAAAAATCCTTGAATTTGCCCAGCATGTAAATCTATCGTTACAACTCTATCAATTCCAGCAGCTTCATACATGTCTGCTACAAGTCTTGCAGTAATTGGAACACGAGGAGCAGCTTTACGGTCTTGTCTTGCATAACCATAGTAAGGTACAACAGCTGTTATACTTGAAGCAGATGAGCGGCGAAGAGCGTCAGTCATGATAAGAAGTTCCATTAAGTTGTCGTTCGATGGAGCGCCAGTTGATTGGATGATAAATACATCACGTCCACGAACACTCTCCGCAATTTGAACAGAAATTTCACCATCGCTAAACTTTTTTACAGAAGCCTTAGCCAATGGAACATCTAATATTTGACACACCTCTTTTGCAAATTCAACGCTAGCAGAACCAGCAAAAATCTTATAACCACGCATGTTATACCTTTTGAAAAATTTATGGGAGATTATACAAAATAAGTGCTGAGGAGTTGTTAAAATTTGAAATGAGTTTGAGTTGGTGGAGCTGTGGAGGATCGAACTCCAGTCCGAAACCACGCTACTCCTAACGTCTACATGTTTAGAAAAATTGTTAAAGTTTAATCTTGCTTCACACAACTTGCAAAGCTACACAAGACGAGCCTCTGAGGTTCGTTTTACATTCGAGACAAATGCAAAATATATCTACATAGGGGTTATACTTCGAATCCTAGCTATCTAGAGTCACTAGGTGAAGCAGCCCGTCTCCTTGCGGAGGGGTAAAACTTATGCTACTGCGTAAGCTGGGCGATAATTTGTATTGTTTGCGTTTAAGCAAGTTGAGCCGCGTAACGGAAATGCTCAGTCCGACATGCAGTTAGAAGCTACTTGATCCCGTCGAAACCAGGTCAGCCCCATTAGTGAAATTATATCAGAGTTTTGTATACAATAAGTTAAGATTTAAACTACACGTTTAGTACACATTAAAAGTTATATACTCTGTAAAA